>JBDSLX010000358.1:0-11156 GCA_039916145.1 Verrucomicrobiota bacterium
CGGCGGTTGCTCCCGAATCCACCATGACCCGTGGCGAAGGAACGCATCAAGGAAATCCAGCCGTGCGCGAAGCCGTCAAACGCGGCGATCCGCAACACGTCGCCTGGGTTTGCGAACGCCAGGATGGCGGCCGCGGTTTCGGTTTCACCGGCGCGCATGTGCATAACAACTGGGGCGACGAAAATTTCCGCAAGGTTGTGCTCAACGCGATTTTGTGGATTGCCAAAGCAGACGTTCCGAAAAACGGAGTTGATTGCAAAATTACGGATGACGATTTGAAACTGAATCTCGATCCGAAAGACGAAAAAAAAAAGTAGTTGAGCGGTTTGCAAACAATTCTTCCGCAGAAAAAAGTCGGAGTCTCCTCACGTCGTCTCCCACAGATCAGGCGAATCCAAAATTCAAGAGCGGCGTTATGCAATCGGGACGCGTTCCTGTCGATGTCGATATTTCCGGTGCAAAAAATCTTTGGCTTGTCGTGAGCGATGGTGGCAACGGTTATCTCTGCGATTGGGCCGATTGGATTGAGCCAAAGTTGATCCGCGCCGATGGCTCCAGCGTAGATCTCACCGATTTGAAATGGAAATCTGCAACTGTAGGCTTCGGCGAAGTTGGCCGGAACAAAAATGTCAAAGGCGAGCCGCTGAAAATTGACGGGAAAGTTTTCGCGAATGGAATTGGCACGCACGCTCCGTCCATCATCGAATACGAATTGCCTGAAACAAATTTCACGAGGTTCATGGCGAAAGTGGGTCCTGATCACGGAGGCGTGGATCAAAACGGCGGCACCTCGGTCGAGTTTTTTGTTTTTACCGAAAAACCGCCCGAAAATCTTTTGCAAATTACAAGTGCGACCAATGACCCCGACCGCGGGTTTGGTTTGGCGGCAGCACAGGAGGGTTTAAAAACGGCGGCGATTGCTGATGGATTGGAAGCAACGGTATTTGCCGCAGAACCGATGTTGCGCAATCCGACCGACATCGACATCGACGCACGCGGGCGGGTTTGGGTTTGTGAAGGGGTGAATTATCGCAGCAGTTTCAAGCCGTGGGGAACTTTGCAACCGGCGGGAGATCGCATCGTAATTCTCGAAGATACGAATGAAGATGGTATCGCCGACAACGGAAAAACTTTTTATCAAGGCACGAACATCAACAGCGCGCTCGGCATCTGCGTTCTCGGCAACAAAGTCATTGTTTCCTGCTCGCCCAACATTTTTGTCCTCACCGATACCGATGGTGATGATCGCGCCGACAAAGAGGAAATCCTGTTCAGCGGCATCGGTGGCGTCGATCACGATCACGGAGTCCATGCGATGGTTTTTGGTCCGGATGGAAAATTATATTTCAATTTTGGGAATGCCGGTGGCCAACTGAAAGATAAAAATGGAAAGCTCGTTGCTGATTTGGATGGGAACTTAATTTCGACCAACGATTCTGCTTTTAGCGAAGGAATGACGTTTCGTTGCAACCTCGATGGCGGCGAGATCGAAGTTCTTGGGCAAAATTTTCGTAACCCTTACGAGGTGGCCGTGGATTCGTTCGGCACCATTTGGCAATCCGACAACGACGACGACGGGAACCGCAGTGTGCGAATCAATTACGTAATGGAGCACGGGAATTTTGGTTACAAAGATGAAATGACCGGCGCGGGTTGGAATGAAGCGTGGAAAAAAGCGCAGAGCAAAGGCGCAAGGGACGACGAAAAACCGATTTCCCATTGGCACCAAAACGATCCAGGTGTAATTCCGAACTTGCTCGTCACCGGTGCGGGCGCTCCGACGGGCATTACGATTTACGAAGGCAAATTGCTTCCAGAAATTTTCCGAAACCAAATCATTCATTGCGATGCGGGGCCGCGTGTGGTGCGAAGTTATCGCGTGAACTCGGATGGCGCGGGTTACAAGGCTGAAACGAGGGATATTTTTTCCAGCAGCGATGCGTGGTTTCGTCCATCGGATGTTTGCGTTGCACCGGATGGTTCAATTTACATTGCTGACTGGAACGATTCCGGAGTGGGCGGACACAACATGGCCGATCACGATTTGAAAACGATCAAAGGACGAATTTATCGAATTGCGCCAAAAGGAAGTAAACCATTTGTTCCGCGACTGAATTTTACGACGATTTCTGGAAGCGTGACCGCGTTAAAATCTCCCAATGCCGCGACGCGCTATCTGGCATGGGATGAACTCCGCGCTTTGGGCGAGAGGGCTGAATCTGAACTGCTCAAGGTTTGGAAAAGCGATGACCAGCGAATGCGCGCTCGGGCACTACAGCTTTTAGCGAGGATCGCGGGCAGGGAAAAGAAATATGTCGAGCAAGCGTTGCGCGATAACAATTCAGATTTAAGAATCGCCGGGTTGCGCATCGCGCGAGAAATAAAATTGGATTTGATTCCGTACCTAAAAATACTGGTCAAAGATTCTCAGTCTCAAATGCGCCGCGAATGTGCGCTGGCGCTCCGTGGTAATTTCTCGCCGGAAGCGCCAGAGATTTGGGCGGAACTTGCCAGGCAACACGACGGCAAGGATCGTTGGTATCTGGAAGCGCTCGGCATTGGCGCGGAGAAACAGGAAGACAAATTTTTCGAGGCGTGGCTAAAAAAAGTCGGCGAAAACTGGAACACTGCGTCTGGGCGCGACCTCGTCTGGCGATTGCGCTCGAAAAAAACTCCTGCATATCTCGCGCAACTTATTTCCAATCCGAAAACTACAGACCAAGACCGCGAAAAATATTTCCGCGCACTCGATTTCATCAAAGGAGCGGAAAAGGAAAATGCGCTGGTGAACTTGTTGGGACTGGTTTCGCCTTAATTGAACTTACTCGTCACCCCGAAATTACTAGTCGATCTGATTTACTTTCGCCGCGAAAACAAAATCGCTTTCGGTCAGGCCGCTGACTTTGTGGGTCCAGATCGTCAATTTTACTTTGCCCCAGGCGAGATAAATATCGGGATGATGTTGGACGCGCTCTGCCAGTTTTCCGACTTTGTTGGTGAAGGCGAGCGCCTCGCGAAAATCTTTGAATTTGTAGTCCCGGTCGAGGTGATGCGCTTTTACAACTTTCCAACCGCTTCCCAATTTGTTGGATAATTTTTTTAGTTCGTCCCCTTTGACCGGCGCCGTGGCGTTTTGGCAAGGGACACATCCTTCTTCTGATAATTTCTTTTTTGCTAATTTCATAAACCCAAATTTTCTTTTTTCGGAATTCTGTTCGTGACGAATGTTCTTACTTTACGTCCGTATTGATGAATGACAACTGGCGCAAAAAACTTTCGCGAATGGCTTCATTGATTCCAGGCGCGTGTTGAGCGGGCGTGCTGAGGCGCGTGCGATTGGAATCGGCCACCTCATATCCGCCTTCGGGCAACATTTCCTCTGTGGGCAAATAACTCACGCCTTCCTGGCAATAACCCCAGGGCACAATTTTTTTTCCGGGCAACCATTGCGAAATTTTTGCGCGCCATTCAACACAAGGCTCACCGGCGAAATAACAAACCCATTGATTTTCCGCCAAACGAATCAAGCCGACCGGCCATGCATCGCCTTTGGCAAAACCAAAACCGGAGTCGTAACACGAAAGCCAATATTCGCTCACGGCGGTTTGGAACTTGTTCGTTTTCGTCGCCGCCTCGCGTTTCAGTGTCTCGTAGTATTCGCGTTCGGGCGGTTTGTCGCGCGGTAGAAGGGGCCGGTCGCTCGCGCCAGCAATGTCGAGCGCGAGAATTTCGCTTTTGTTTTTCAACGCGGTCAAAACGTCGTTGGCCAAATCGGTTCCAGCTTTCTGCAAATCGGCGGGAGTGGCAGCGCGAAAGCGATTGTTTTTTAAATCAGCCACAGCGCGAGGGCGAACATCGCCAGCAAGTCCCTGAACAAATTGCGCATGAACTTTTTCTCCGAGTTTTTCGCGCAAAACATTTCGAGCCACGCCTGGGAAATCCGCTGAGATGGCGGAAAAATTGTAGCCGTAAACAATTACGGGATGACAGGCGTAGGAAAAAATCAGGGCGGGAGATTTATTGTTTTCGGGCGACAGTTTCAGTACCCAGAGTTTTTCGTCAAACGGCCCGTTGGCATTGGGCAACATGGCAGATTCACCTTTTTTATTTTTTCCCCGACGGTTGATTGCGACTTCTGAAACGCCGCTGAAAATTTCCACTTTGACCGGCATCATGACTTTCGTGGCGGCGCGTGTTGCCAAAACAATTTTTTGTTCCAGCGTTTTGAAATATTCGATTTCGATTTGCGGCGCTGGGCCGACGCCCGCCATTAAACTTCGAATCATGTAAGGCCCGCTGTGAGTGTGTGAACAATTCAGCACGATCAGATTCCACGGCACACCAAATTCATGAACGATATCGAGTCGGATTCGTTCGCTCAGTTCATGCGGCAAACTGATCAAATCGAATGAGACCAGAACAAAGCCCGTTCCTTTGGCATCTTTGAGATAAAGCACCTGCGCAAAAAGTGGATCGAGAACTTTTTTTGATGGCGTCGCAGGCGTGCCACGTCCGCCCAAAGCGATGCCCAGCGGCGGAGTGATTTCAATTTCGGACCAACCAGCCGAAGCGAAAATATTGGTTTTCAATTCCGCGCTTTGCAGACCATCGCAAAGAAACAGTGAGAAAAGGATCAGGCAAAAAGGGCTGCATTTGAAATTCATAGCGTCGGTTATTGCCCATTAGTTTCGCCTTTTCGTTTTTCTCAGCAACCAAATTTCACGAACGTGCCGGCGAAAAAGTCAAAGCTGAGAGCGTAAGAAACCGGCGAAGAAATCGCCCAGTTTGATGTGCCACGGGCGTTTTCTTAATTGCTCCGCAAGCAAGGGCAACGATTTTTGTTTGTCCTCTTCAAAGACTTTGATTTGCGCGGCGGCGAAGGATTTGTCCAGGACATTGATGTTGGCTTCGTCGTTGATGCGAAAAGAACGATTGTCAAAATTAACCGATCCAGCGGAAACAAAATTATCATCCACGATCATGACTTTGCAGTGATAGAGGGCGGGTTCATATTGATAAAATTTTACTCCTGCATTCAACAATGCTCCCCAGCGCGAACGCGAGGCGGCGCGTCCCACTTTGGAATCGTTTTTGAGCGGAACAATAATTTCGATTTGGACGCCACGGGTTCGCGCGGCTAGCAACTGTTTGAGCGACAGGTCGTCGGGAACAAAATAAGCGTGCGAGAGCCGGATGTTTTTGCGGGCGGCAGCGATGGCCAAAAGATGGGCGAGTCGCGCGTTTTCTTTGCCGTCTTGCGGACCGCTTTTGACACATTGCACATCGCAATTTCCAATTTCCTTCACATCGGGAAAATAATCCGGCCCCTGCAAAACTTCGGAGGTGGTTTCCAGCCAGTTCTCGCAAAACACGCCTTGCATTTGCAGCACGACCGGACCTTCCACGCGAAAATGCGTGTCGCGCCAATGATCCTCCACGTCCCCATGACCCTGCCATTTGTCGGCGATGCAAACGCCGCCGATGAAACCAATTTTGCCGTCCACGATCAATAGCTTGCGATGGGTTCGGTGATTGATGTTCAGCTTAATTTTATACCAGCGATCGCGTTTGAATTTTACGAATTGGATTCCGGCATCGGTCATTTTTGCGATGTCCGAATTTTTCAATTTCAACGTGCCCATGCCGTCGGCGATGGATTGAATTCTGACTCCAGCATTGGCCCGCTCGATCAGCGCATTTTTGAAAGCGTCGCCGATTTCACCGGATTCCCAAATGTAGTTTTCGAAGGTGATCGTGTTGGTGGCAGCATTGATTGCTTTGAGCATTGCGGGAAAAATTTCGTCGCCGTTGAGCAATACCTGCACGCGATTGCCCTTCACAAAATCCGGCGCGACCAAATGCCCCATTGATTGGCGAAACGCCGGATCTCCGACCGAATAAGTGGTTTCGATGAGCTTCTCAACGGTTTTACCTGCGTTCGCTTCCGAAATAATTCCGACGACGAGGGACAAAGTGGCAAACGTTATCCAGGAAAAGTTTTGGAAAAAATATTTCCGCCGCGCCGTGTTTGATTTCATGGGAAAAATTTAACTGTCTAAACTTTCTCCGGAATCGGGAGAAAGGTTGGAACGACCTCAGCATTTTCCCTCAGCCGAAATTCCTTCACCAAGCAAGTTTAATAAAATGGCGGGAGCGGCGGGGCTCGAACCCGTAACCTCTGCCGTGACAGGGCAGCGCTCTAACCAATTGAGCTACGCCCCCGCGATGGGTTGAGGAAACTAGAAGATGTCGTTTTCCAAGTCAACGGACTTTTCAAAAGATTCGGGCAGCAGACGCCAAGGAGGTGGGGGTGGGGAACCCCGCTGAAGAAACGTACTACCGCCCGAATCAAATCGAGCCGATGCTAGGTTTTCATTTCTGCGCTGTCAATGGTTAGCCGAGCCGCTTCAACCGGCGCAATTTTGCTGCCATTTTTGGGTGGAAACCTACGGATCGAGAGTTTTTTTGGCTGAATCCAGAAAACTGCACTGGATGAGTCGTTTGTGAGAAGTTGTTTGTTTTATGGCCGACGAATTGACGTTAGCTTTTGCGGCGCCTAGAAAATCCGAGACGTTTTATGAATCTTAACTTTTCCCGCCTTTCGCTCTCTTTGTTGGTCATCGCTCTGCCAGCAATCAGTTTCGCGCAACCGAGCAATGGACCGGTTCTGCAATGGCGCGGCGCCCAACAACTCGCAATCGAGGGAAAAGGTTGGAATGACACCAAAGAATTTTTTGATCGCTTGCCCGCTCGCGCGGAAACAATTGTTCGTCCTGCCGTGTGGAATTTGAGCCGCGATTCGGCGGGAATCTGCGTGCGGTTCACCACCGATGCCACGGCAATTTCTGTCCGTTGGAAATTGCGGAAGGAATCTTTGTCGATGCCGCACATGGCTGCGAGCGGCGTCAGTGGTGTCGATCTGTATGTCAAAGAGAAAAAACATTGGCACTGGCTGGCGGCGGGTCGGCCGGACAAAACCAACGTGAACGAGAAAATAATTGTCAAAGATCTCACGTCAAAAGAGCGCGAATATATTTTGTATTTTCCGCTCTACAACGGACTTCTCGATTTGGAAATTGGCGTTCCGATGGATGCCAAAATGGTGGCCGCTCCCGTTCGCAAACAAAAACCTATCGTCTTTTACGGCACATCCATTCTTCAGGGAGCTTGCGCCTCTCGTCCCGGCATGGCTTATCCCGCCATCCTGGGACGGCGACTGGATTGGCCGACGATTAATCTCGGTTTTTCTGGAAATGGAAAATCCGAACCGGAAATGGCAAACCTCATCGCGGAACTCGACGCGGCGGTGTTTGTTCTCGACAGTTTGCCGAATCTGCCACCGGAACAAGTCAGCGAACGAGTTGAGCCATTCATAAAAATCCTCCGCGCGGCGCATCCGACAACTCCGATTGTGCTCGTGGAACACATTAAATATCCCGACGGAATCCTGGTGGAGCCACGCCGCAGAAAATATGAAGAAGGGAATCCGCAGCTTCGCAAAATTTTCAGACGCCTTGTCAAATCGGGCGACAAAAATCTCCATTATATTTCTGCTAAAAAATTAATTGGCAACGATGGCGAAGCAACGGTGGATGGAACGCATCCAACTGATTTGGGATTTTTGCGAATGGCAGACGCGATGGTGCCGACGCTCGCGAACTTGCTGAGACGTTAGACCCAATGGAGGCGATTGCGGAAAAACCGTCGGAATACAGAATGAGACCAGCCTTTGACAAGTTTGCCATTTTCTTGGAAAGTATATTCCTATGAAAAGCATTACTTTTTTCTCTCTGTCCTTGTGGTTTGTTTTGTCAGCCGACGGCGCTCCGATTTACGAGCCGTTTGATTATTCTGACGGGGCAAACCTGATTGGGCAGGCTAATTCGTTTGAAGGAGTTTCGTGGCTTCAGGCCGGGCCGGATACCGCCAATCAACCGGTTATCCTTGCTGAAAACCTGAACTATTCCGCAAGGCCTCCTGCGAAAGGCAACCGCATCATCCTCGGCGGGTTGGGCACCAGTGCCCGATTCTCTTTTTCAAATGTTCATACCATAAGAACAAACGCGCTCTATTACTCTTTTCTAATGCAGGCGACGGATATTACCAGCATCTCGACCTCGGGTATTTTCTGGGCAGCATTCAATAACACGCAAGGCTCGCAGACAACAACCCCTAGCGTCGCCGCCGCGCGGTTGATCACACGGGGGGCTACCAATGAAAGCGGTACGGTCATCGGATACCAGATCGGTGTCTCTAAGAATTCTGGGACGGTGGGGGACTTCCAATTCGCGACAAATATTTTTACGACGAACGATGTGGTTTTCGTGGTGGTCGGCTACGATTACACTGCGGATAATTCCCGGCTCTGGATTAACCCCGATCCCGCGACGTTTGGCGCTGTGACCGCACCTGTTGCCAGTGCTGTTTCAACGGCCGGCGGCGTGTTTAGCAATATCCGCAGTTTTGTTTTGTTCAATCGTAGCGCCGCCGAACCCGCTCGCGTCATTGTCGATGATTTAATGATCGGAACGAGCTGGGCGGACGTGGTGCCCAAGGCCGATGACATGGATGTCGTGATTGCTCCGGTCAGTCAACGCCTGGTTCCGGGGCAGGATGCGCTTTTCGAAATAAAAGCGGGTCGTGCTAATAGTTTTCAGTGGCAATCGGGAGGAACAAATATTCCAGGTGCGACCGGCACCAGGCTGATTATTACAAATGCCCAGACTTCTGACGGTGGAACTTATTCGGTGGTGATGAGTAATGCCGCCGCGGTTGTAACCAACAGTGTAAACCTTACGGTTGTCTCGACAAATCATAACGTCTTGTCTCCACTCTGGAGTTTGGCTCCGGGAAGTCGGCCTTACATCACAGCCGGAGATCATCAGCGCACCCTGGCCTATTACGCGCTGTCAAATCACCTCTATGTATTGAGCCGAACCAGTTCCAGCGGCACTACGATCGACGCAGCCGGTTTGACGATCAACGTTCTGAATGCTACCAATGGTGAATTCCTTCATCAATTGAGCCTGACGAATTCAGAGGGAACTCCAGTAATTGTCGGCGCCTTGAACAGCATCATTCTCAGCGGTATTGCGGTTGCGGACGATGGAGCCATTTATGCCTGTAATGTTTCCGACACGGGCGGTGGAAGCGCGGCACAGTGGAAACTTTATCGTTGGGTCAACGGCGGCAGCAACACCGTGCCAGTGCAGGTTTTCGGCCCTGGCAGTCTGGCATTGCAAACCATCAGCCTTCGATGGGGTGACACTTTGTCGGCGCGGGGCAGCGGCACAAACACACAGATCATGGTGGATGATGACGAAGGACTGTATGGCGCAATGTTCACGCCAACGGACGAAACCCTCAACACTTTTGAGCATTTGTATTCTGGGGTGGTCTTTCAATATTTTACTCAATCGTACGGACGGGGAAGCGCTGGCCGCAGTCTTTTCTTCGGCACGGGCGACACTATTTGGCAAATGCGACGGAGTCGGCCGTACGGTCGCATGCCGACGTTAACGCAATCCGCGTTTGATTTTGTTTCGCGCACGAGCACCGTTGTGACCAACCTGAATGTTTTCTCAAGTTTCACCGGCCCCTTCGCGATGGATCTGACGAACGGTTATCTTGCAGCAATTATTTTTGCACCGGATGCGAGCATCCCGGATTCCGTGGCGCTTTACGACATCGCGAATCTGGCGCAACCGATTTTGCTTTCGAGAAAAAATTTCCCAGTGAATCGTCAGAGCAATGGAAATTCTTTTGGCCAGGTTATTGTCTCCTCAAATCGGGTCTTTGCTCTGGATGCGAATAACGGATTGACGGCTTTTGCAATTGCTCCCCCCATCGAAACGGGTCCCCAATTGACCATTCTGCTCTCAGGGAACAATGCCGTCATTTCCTGGCCTAGTTCGGCTACGGGATTTGTTCTGGAAAAAACCGTTAGTCTAAGCAATCCGGATTGGGCAACTGTCAACGAGCCGGTTCAGCAACAGAATGGACAATATGTAGTGACCGACCCCATAAGCGGAACGGCTTCATTTTATCGATTGAAAAAATAGTTAAGGGGGAAACCAACTTGGTTCGCGAATCTTAGAAAGGCACCGGTAAAAAGGATGGAAATGGCACAACAGTTCTTACCCTTCGCTAATTATGGGATTACAACACCGTTGTTCAGATCACTATCGTCTTCGGAAGCGTGGTACGCGTCATACCATTTTTTTCTGGGAATAAACTCCCCATGTCCATCGACAAAGACAGTATTGGCTCCATCAAGGCCATGACCATCAAAGGGATTCGGCGCATTTTCTTTATAGGGGGGATGAGGTTGCAACCGATCCATAATAGTGAAAATCTGCGAGGGGCCGGAAACAGAGTTAAGGACTTTGGGATTTGACGAGAAGCTGTTCACGTGTCTCTGAACGCTCCGAAGAGTTTTTCGAGGAAATCCAGCCGGATTTTTGTATTCATGCCAAAACCCGAATACCTCATAGCTATGGCCGTTCGTGGCATTTTTATCTGTCGCTTTGCTCCGTAAATGAACTAACAACTTGTACAATTGTAAAGTGCCTTGCGGGTTGACCGGATCAAATTTGTTGGGGTCGATGGCGTTCTTGGTCGTCGGGCATAGAAATGTTCTCAGCGACTTCACATAACTGGGTTGGTCCCCGCCAAGCCCATACAGCCAGTTTAGATCATCGTCCGCCAGTTGGCCTTGCACCCCAAAAGAGGGATCGGTGCCGCCATTAATTACCGTTCCAGTAAGACTTCCTTTTGGAGCAAACGACGGGGAGAACAAGTTATTTCCGGTATCCGAATCTTCCGCAAACATTTGCTGGCCCAACCCCATTTGTTTGCAATTATTCAAGCAGGCAATCTTGTGCGCTCTTTCCTTCGCTTTGGCCAAGGCTGGCAAAAGTAAACCCGCCAAAATCGCGATAATGGCAATGACCACCAACAATTCAATTAGTGTAAAAGCGTTCGAGGAAATCCGGCGCATATTCATCATGGTATAATACTTTCGGCCCGACAGAAAAATCCATGCTCGCATTATCGGGTTTTAGAACTTGCAATATATTTCTCTTTCGAAAACGCAATGTCAAGCAAAGCCTTGATTTCATTGGTGATTTTTAGCCTCAATGATAACCAAGCTGACC
>JBDSLX010000359.1:0-1562 GCA_039916145.1 Verrucomicrobiota bacterium
CAAAACTCAATGGGTGCGCTGCGGTAGGAGTAAAGATTTTCGTTGCGCGTCGCTAGCGCGTGAAAAGCGTGGCCGGCTTCGTGCAGCATCGTTTCGACATCGCGCTGCTGTCCGACCGCGTTCATGAAAATGAAAGGCAACCGCGATTCCGAAAGAGTCGATTGATATCCACCGGGCGCTTTTCCTTTGCGATTGGCCAAATCGAGCAACCGCAAGTCTTGCATCTCTTGAAAGCCTTTCGCCAGATGGCCATCCAGTCGATTAAAAATCTGCTGGGTGCCGGAAACCATCTGGTCCACTTGCTCAAATGGTCGCAGCGGCGGTTGGTTGGTTGGGTCCACAGCCAAATCCCACGGGCGCAGTGAGGAGAAACCGAGTTTTTGTTTTCGTTCCGTTTGAAGTTGACGCAATAACGGCATGATTTCTTTTTCAATCGCGTTGTGAAACTTCACACAATCCTCCGGCGTATAATCAAAACGTCCGCGGGCGCGAAAAGCGTATTGCAAATAATTGGGAAAACCGGCGTTGCTAGCGATCTTTTCCCGTAGTTTCAAAAGTTCGTCGAAATTTGCTTCAAACTTTTCTTTTTCTTCAAGACGGCGGTTCGCCACGAGTTCCCATGCTTCCTGGCGAAGGTCCCGATCCGTTTCTTCGAGGTAACGTCCCATCTGCACGAGTGTTTTTTCCTCGCCGCGAAATTGCACGGTGAGGGAGCCACTCAACTTTTGGTATTGCTGGCCAAGTTTGGCTTCTTCGGTTTCGAGGGGAACATTTTCTTCGCGAAATAACTCCACGTGCAATGCGGTGTTGCGGTCAAAAACTTCGTAACGCGATTTTTTTTCGGCCAGGAGTTCTTTGCGCAACGGATGCGCCAGATAAATTTGCGCGAGTTTGAACTGCCGGGGCTTGAGTTGTGGTTCGATGTTTTCGACGAAGTGCAGAAACGTTTTTTCCGCGTCGGCATTGTCCGTGTGGCAAGTCATCGCGATGTAACGCTTGCTCGATTCCTCGTCGATCGCCGCGCTGAATTCTCCGCCATCGAGAATCCAGTTTTCTAAATCAGAAACGGTTTTGCATTCGGCTGCGCGTGTTTCCAACTGATCGAACAGCGGCGCGATCTGGTTCCAATCTCCCAGGTCAATTCGCGCGGGAACGAAGCGGCGGGGTACGTGAACCGGCAAATTGTCGAAGGGTAATAAATTCATTGGCGAAAGGTAAAAGTAAAAAATCGAAAGGCAAACTTTCCTAAGCCAGCCGCAAGGTAGAGAGTCGGCGCGGACGCGTAGCGGCTGAGGTGATGAGCCATAGGGTAATCGCTCTTGCCACTTGGGCGAACTCGTCATCGGCGGCTCGCGAATTCAAATTTGACACGCAAGTATAAAAAAATTTCTTTGCAGCCTCTCCGCTTGTCGTTAGTTTGGGAGTCGCGACCATGGATTTGTTAAGCCATTGCTTCCTTAGAGACAAATCACAGCCGTGAGTGGATTTCTAGTCAGTGTTTGGCTAATTTCCAGGGATTTTGCCAGTTTAGCTCAGTGGTAGAGCAACGGTTTTGTAAACCG
>JBDSLX010000360.1:0-3516 GCA_039916145.1 Verrucomicrobiota bacterium
GCGACGAAGGGCTGACCCAACATCGCAACTGGTGGCCCGACCTTTACCGCGACGCGTGCCAAGCGCAAAACATCCAGCCCGATCCCGAAGTTCTGGCCTACAACACGAGCTACGAACAAGTCCGCGCGGATTTGAAAAATCTTTCTGCGTCGGCGTGATTCTCCAATGCAATAAACAAAACTAAATTATGAAAATACAAACTGTGTTCATCAGTGCGGCTCTTATTTTCGTTTTAGGTTGCGATAAGAAGCCGGACGAGGCTTCTGCTTCCTCGGTACAACAACAGGAGCAACGCCCAGACGCTCTTGATAAAATCGATGAGACATACCAGAACCAAGTTAAACAACAAGAAGCCGACAATGCAAAGATGATGGCCAAACAGGAAGATGCGCACAAAAAATACATAGATTTGCTGGCGAAAAACGAAGCCCTGTTGAAACAGCAGGAAAATCTTGCGACCCGCTGGGACAAGATCCTGACGACATGGGAAAAGCAACAAGAGCAATACCAGAAGTATCTCGATTCGATCAAAAAATAATCTTACTGCCGGACCGATTACTTGTTTTGCTTTTAGAAAGCTCCTATGAAAATCAGCTACGATTCAGAAGTGGACGCCATGTATATCCGTCTCATCGACGGCGAACATGAATGCCGCACCGTGCGGCTCAATGACGAAGTCGCGCTCAACATCGGCGCGGGTGAAAAACTGGTCGGCATCGAAATCCTGGACGCCAAAGCAGTTTTGGCTGCGGGCAAACTTCCGCAAATCATCGTTGAAAATCTTCCTCTCGCGGCAGCGTGAAGAAGCTCGCCGACCCGATCCCGAAGTTCTGGCCTACAACACGAGCTACGAACAAGTCCGCGCGGATTTGAAAAATCTTTCGGCGTCGGCTTAAACGGAGCGCGCCTGTGTCGTAGACCAGCCGCAGCACGTCGCGATGGCCAGACAAACTCGGCTTGATTTGATGGCAATCCATTCAAAGCAAACCCGCTGCGGGTGATCGAGGACGACACAGCCGCGCTCCGTCAAATCAGGACACCACTTTGATTTTGCAACAAAAAAAGTTGTGTAAACTAAAGTTTTCCATTTGAAGAAGTGAAAGAGCAGCGTAAATTGAGGCAAGATGAGCGGACTGGAATTTAACGAAGCGGTTAAACTTTTGATGCTGATTCCATTTGGCTTGGTGTTGGGGACGGGCATCCTGTTCATCTTCTCGGCGATTCGTTGGGCGCGGCAACGGCGCGAAGCTAACGAGCACAGTGTCCACTTAAATTTTTCTCCCAGCTTTTTCGTAAAGGCGAGTTTTCGCGAATCGCTTTTCGGTCAACCCTGCCGCTGGCTCGCGATCAAAGGTCATAATCCTGCGGCAGTTCAAGCGGCCTTGCATTTGCACGCGCCGATGCCTTGCTCGTGGGAAGAAGGTCTGATTGAAGCGCGCGAACGCAAGTTGTTTATTTCTCCGCCGGTTTACGGCTGGATTCTGGTCGTTGGTTCGAGTTTGCCGGACCCGACCGAAGATGTGGACGAATGTTTTCATTTTTTAACGAATCTGAGCCGGAAGCTGGGGCAGATTCAATTTTTCAGTACGAATCGCGTCCTCAATCATCATGCGTGGGCACTGATTGATAAGGGTCGCGTGTTTCGCGCTTACGCGTGGGCTGGAGAAACTCTTTGGAACCAGGGACCGCCCACCGCCGCAGAAAGAGATTTGAAACTGGGCCTGTTTGATTACGCCAGCGGCGCGGTAGGTTTTGAGCAAAAAGAAATGCTGGCTTCGAATGCGGAGCGTGTTCCGCTCCTGGCTTCTCGCTGGAGTGTTGACCCGGCTTCCATTGACGAACGCCAGTTCGAAAACGGCTACGGCATCACCGGAGAACTTTCTCATTCCAAGCGAAATTGAATCTTGAGTTGCGGCGGATTCCCCGCATTATCAGTGCAACTTAACCCCGAAAATTATGTCGCTCGAATCCGCTCTCGACGAATATCCAAAGGAAATTCATTGCCACGAAAATTTCCACTGCGTCATGCGTCCGCTGGAGACTGACGACGAGAAAAATTTTCACGAATTTTTTCTAGCCATGCCGCCGCAGGAATTGATGTTTATCAAACATCGAGTCACCGACCGCGCCGTTGTTCACGACTGGTGTCAGAATATCGATCTTGGACGCAATCTCCCATTGCTGGCTTCATGCAATGAAAAAATTGTGGGCGTCGCTACTTTGCACCAGCAACTCGGCGGCTGGCGACGGCACATTGGGCGAATCAGCGTGCATGTGCATCCAGAATATCGGAGTCGCGGACTCGCGCGCGAACTCGTCAACGAAGCCGTTGAAATCGCGCGCCAATGCGGTTTGGAAAAAGTGGAAGCGGAATTTATCGGCAAACAGGAAGGCGGCATTAAAATGTTTTCGCTCCTCGGCTTCAGCACATTGATTCGCCTGCCCGAATACGTGAAAGACATGCAAGCCATCTCGCACGATTACATTTTGATGGGCCTCGACCTCGTGACGGACGAAGAATACGCGGGGATGGGATAAACCAGTTTTAAGTTTTGAGTTCTAAGTTTTAAATTGTCGGAACTTACAACTTAAAATTCAAAACTTAAAACTTTTCAAAATGGAGAATTGCCCCAATTGCGGCGCGGACTTGCCGCGAAACGCCAAGGTCTGTCCCGAATGCGGTTCCGACGAAAAAACTGGCTGGTCAGACGAAGCCTACGTCGGCGGACTCGATCTCCCCGATGAAGAATTTAATTACGACAAATTTGTTGAAAATGAATTCGGCGAAAAAAAGAAAGTTGTCCCGCAAGGTCTACACTGGTTTTGGTGGATAGTCGCGATCATCATCGTCGTAAGTTTTATTTTCTTCTGGTTTCGTTTCTAAAAAATTGTAGGAGACGACGTGAGAGGCTCATTTCAAATCTTCATGAAAAATCAGAGCCTCCTCACGTCGTCTCCTACAATGGAAATGAAAAATAGTTCGACAAATCTGATTGAAAACCAATCGTGCAGAGTTCAATTTGTTCTCATGCAATCTGTTTTTACAGGTCCGGTTTATGTGGTGCGCGACAACATCGATACCGACCAAATTATTTCCGCCCAATATCTTAATCTCGTTCCGACGATTCCTGAAGAATACGAGAAGCTCGGCAGTTTCGCGCTCGCTGGTTTGCCCGACTCGCTTTATCCCATTCGCTTCGTCAACGAAGGCAAGCTCGACAGCGATTATCCCATCGTCGTCGCGGGCCGGAATTTCGGTTGCGGCAGTTCGCGCGAACATGCGCCCATCGCACTCGGTTCGGCCAATTCTAAAATAATTTTAGCAGAAAGTTTTGCGCGCATTTTCTTTCGCAA
The DNA here is from genome assembly GCA_039916145.1 of Verrucomicrobiota bacterium. Taxonomy (GTDB): domain Bacteria; phylum Verrucomicrobiota; class Verrucomicrobiia; order Limisphaerales; family CANJXF01; genus CANJXF01. The sequence continues at coordinate 3,355 of JBDSLX010000360.1, forward strand.
CTGCGTTGCCACCGGCGAATTGTATCCGTGCGAATGCGCCGATCGTTTGTGTGACATCCTGAAAACTGGCGACGTGATTACAGTGGATTTGGATAAAGCGAGCGTGACCGTGCAAGCAACTGGAAAAGTTTATTCGTTCAAACCGCTCGGTGATGTTCGGCC
>JBDSLX010000361.1:0-5672 GCA_039916145.1 Verrucomicrobiota bacterium
GATTTACTTGCGGCAGGAACTGACCACAGTCGATTAGTGGTGCCAAATTGAACACAAAAATTTGGTTCTGTTCCGGCTTCCGACCACGCAAGTTCGGCAGGATAGCCCCGAATAACGGCGGCATGAATAGCATCGTTTTCTTTCGTTTCTAAAACATCCATAATCCATCTGACTTTAGCGGTAATAACATCCTGTTTGTTTTTCAGGATTTTCCATGAGGATCCACAAGCATTCGTCGTCTTGACTCCAACGTGCATTTGCGGCGAACCGACTGTCTTGGTCCACGAAATTTTCCCCTCATAAATCCAGCGTGTATTTTTTTCTAGCCGAAACGGAAAAGATGAAAAATTTTCTGCGGGAAGCAAGACGGAGCCACACCAACTAAAGAGAATAAAAATCAGCAATTTCACGAGACGATTCAATTTGTTCAAATATGCTTCGAGTCATCGTGATCTTTTTTCACGTAACCAGATTCCTGCCGCTGGAAATTCACTTCATTCTTTTTTATGTAGGCGTTGAAAACATCGTCCGCGCTCATGCCTAAAACTTGCGCCATGCTGATGAGAAAATGAAATAAATCCACGACTTCAACGCGCGCGTTTTGCTCGTCGAACTTTTGATATTTCGCCCACCATTTCCAAGGGACGCTGTCGGTCAACTCCGCCATCTCCTGCGACATCGCGCGGCAATAATTTAAAATCCATTTGGTTTTTTCCTCTTCGGTCATGCTCTCGGTATTCACGCCGATGCGTTGGTTGAGGGATTGTTGCATCCGAAAAAGTTCGCGAAGTTGATCAGGTTTTTCCATGAACGAAAAAGTAAGGTTCAAAGTTTAATGTTTAAAGTTCAAAGTTGAGGACGTGCTGCCGGCATCTTATCGGCAGAATCCAAACTGCCAGCGGGACGCTGGCAGCACGTTAACCGCGTCAACTTTGAACTTTGAACTTTAAACTTTGAACTCTATAAAGAATCCATGTTGCCGCGTTTTATTGCCGACGGAGGACCAATTATTTGGGTGATTTTAGCGACCAGCGCGGTTGCGGTTGCGGTGTTTATCGAGCGAATGCTCCATTATCATCGCGCCCAAATTAATTCGACTGAGTTTCTCAACGGCGTTCGCAATGTCTTGAAGCGCGATAATGTCGTCGAGGCGCTGGCGATTTGTGACGCGACGCCGGGTCCAATTCCACGATTGGTTAAGATCGCAATTCTAAATCGTGATCGTGGACGAGAAGGTGTGCGTGAAGCGTTGGAAGATGCGGGGTTTCTCGAAGTCCCCCGACTGGAAGAAAAACTAAATCTGCTCGCGACGATTGCGCAAATCGCGCCGCTGATTGGTTTACTCGGAACCGCGATCGGGTTCATTCATATTTTCGGGGTGATCGAGGACGCCGGTTTGCTAGCGCACGTGAGCCAGCTTTCACGCGGCGTTTGGCAGGCGCTGATTTGCACCGCGGCAGGTCTGGCGCTGGCGATTCCGAGTTACGCCGGTTACAATTATCTCGTCAGCCGCGTTAATTCCATTGTGTTGGACATGGAACAAGCTTCCACGGAAATTTTAAACATCGTTACGGAACCGGCTTCTGCTCGCACGACATGAGATTTCCGCGCAACTCAAAAATCTTTCGCGGCCAACTCGATGCGGCTCCGTTGGCGGGAGTTTTTTTTCTGCTCGTGATTTTTCTTTTGCTCGCGTCGCTGGTTTACACACCGGGAACTCCCGTTCAATTGCCGTCGTCACAAAATACCATCGGCGTGACGGGTCCGACGATTGCGGTCGCGATCAATGCGGCCGGACAATTTTTTTTTGAGAACCAGATGATGAGCGAACAACAACTCAAATCGCGGTTGACTGCTGCGGTGAGCGAGGCTCGCGCACCATTGACCCTCGTCGTGATGGCGGACAATGGAGTGGGATACGGGGTCGTTGTCCGTATAACAGAATTAGCTGAACAGGCCGGCATCAAACAGGCGTTTTTACAGCAGCGCCCTGTTGCGGCCCAAACGCTCCGATGAACTCCCCTGCTCTCGAACCAGTGACTTGGAATGCGCCACGCTGGTTGTTGCTGCTGACACTGGTTTTTGGTTCGCAACTTCTTTTGATTTATTTGCTCTCAGCCCGCGAACGCGCTTCTGTCCGCCCGCCCCCTGCGCGAGCATCCGTCCAACTTTTTACTGCGCGACTCACCGAATCGGAATTTTCCAAAACATTTCTGGCGAGTGATCCAACATTATTTGCGCGCGCGAATTCTCATGGTTTTTCTGGAGCGGCGTGGCTGAAAGTTCCTGAGCGAAATTATGATTTATCCGAGCGCGCAGAATTACCCTTCTGGTTGGCGCTGAATTCCGAACAATTGGGAAATGGCGTTGATCGATTCCTCCGCACCAATGCTACCACCCCCATTTCGCTTTCAGAAATTGCCGCGCCGAAAATTCTGGCTTCGCCGATTTTAGATTTAACAATAAATGCGAAGTCCAACTCACAGTTCCGGGTGGAAGGCGAACTGGTGCGACGCCAATTGATCGATGTTCCAAAACTGCAATCGTGGGCGACGAATGAAATTTTAAGCAACACCGTCGCCCAAGTTTCTGTGGACGGACGCGGAACCGTTTTTTCCCCCCGGCTGCTCTCCCGCTCCGGATCGGTGGAGGCGGACCGCGCAGCATTGGAAACAGCCCGCAATCTTCAATTTGTTCCAAACGGCAAAAGTGAAATTATTTTTGGGAAATTAATTTTCGACTGGCACACGGTTCCAGTTGTGATGACAAATGGAGTTGTGAAAGGGAATGCGCCTTAATTGTTATGTCTCCGGACACGCTTGTATTTGTTTACGTCGTTTCTTTGCTGGCCGCGGTCAGTGTTGCGGCCATCTTTTCTGAAATGCGCAACCGGCGCTTTCGCCCGGCGGCCAGCCATGACCATGTTTTCCGCTGTGAGAAATGCGGTTTTGTTTACACAGACGACGCGGATGTGGATCGTTCTCGTTGTTCGCAATGCGGCACGCTGAACGAGGCGATTGAATTCTGAAAAATTTTGTAGCGGCGGTCTGCGACCACCGCTAATTTGACCGAACAGTTTCCGCGACACTGAAGAAGTCGCAACGTCCAAAACAATTTCCGGCGGTGACACACCGCCGCTACAAACACAAAAACAAAGAAAAAAATATGGGCATGTGGATTGGCCGAAATCGAAAAGCTCGCGTCACTTATGGATTTGACGAAATCGCACTCGTGCCGGGCGAAGTCACGATCAACCCGAATGAAGTCGATACGACTTTTAAAATTCCGCGCAAAGACGGCAGCGCGATTGATCTGAAAATTCCAATCATCGCCAGCGCGATGGACGGCGTGACCGATGTGAAATTTTGCATCGAGATGGGAAAACTGGGCGGACTTGGCGTCATCAACCTCGAAGGCGTGCAAACGCGTTACGAAAATCCCGCCGAAGTTTTGGGCAAAGTAGTTAATGCCAACAAAGACGAAGTCACCGCGCTCATTCAGAAACTTTATCTTGAGCCGATCAAAGAAGAATTGATTGCCAAGCGGGTTCAGGAGTTGAAAGCGGCTGGTGTGCTTGCGGCGGTCAGTTCCATTCCGCAAAAGGCCGAACGGTTCGCCTGCATTGCGCAGGAAGCGGGCGCGGATATTTTCATCGTGCAATCGACCGTCTCGACCGTCCGCCACGTTTCCACGCAATACAAAACATTCGACCTCGCGGCGTTCACGAAAATGTTGAACATCCCGGTCATCATTGGAAATGCCGTGACTTACAACGTCACTTTGGAACTGATGGCAAATGGCGTCGCAGGAGTTTTGATTGGGGTTGGACCTGGCGCGGCTTGCACAAGTCGCGGTGTGTTGGGATTGGGTGTTCCGCAAGTGACGGCGACGGTGGATTGCGCGGCGGCGCGTGATTCGTATCACAAGAAGACTGGAAAATATGTTCCAATCATTACCGACGGCGGCATGAGCAAAGGCGGCGATGTTTGCAAAGCGCTCGCGTGCGGTTCGGATGCGGTCATGGTCGGCAGCGCGTTCGCTCGCGCCGAGGAAGCGCCGGGAAAAGGAAATCATTGGGGCATGGCGACGCCGCACGCAAATCTTCCGCGCGGCACACGCATCAAAGTAGGCGTGACTGGTTCGCTCAAACAAATTCTCTACGGCCCGGCGACGGTCGATGACGGCTCGCAAAATCTTGTTGGCGCAATTACCACATGCATGGGCAACGTCGGTGCAGCGAGCATTCGCCAATTTCAGGAAACGGAAATCATCATCGCGCCAAGCATCAAGACGGAAGGAAAATTATTTCAAACCGTGCAGAGCGTGGGAATGGGAACGCGATAGCAGGAGTTAACTAGTCGCTGGCATTGTTCCGTGAAAACACCCGAAAAACTTCGAGCGCATCGCAATAGAGCCGCAGCTTATTGGGCTTTCTTTGTTAGCTGCGCGTGCTCGATTTTTATTGGAGATGCTTCGTCAAACCCTCAAACTAAGGTGATGATTTCGTCTGATCAACGGTGCGGTAAGCTAAAACTCCGGCCGTGGTGGCTCTTGCTGGTTGGTTTATTGTTGTCCGTCATTCAATCCCATGGCGCGCCACCCTCGGGCTACGTTCTGGATTGGAGCGATGAATTCGACGGTTCGTCCCTCGACACAACTAAATGGAACTACCGCCAACTGGGGCCTCGCAATGACGCCATCAACACCGAGAGTGCCGTTTCTGTGACCAACGGAGCGTTGACCATCACCACCTACACGGAGGGCGAGACCAACTTCACGGGCATGATTGGAACCGAGAATTTGTATATGCCTCTTTACGGTTACCTGGAGGCGCGCATCAATTTCAACGACTCGCCCGGAGTATGGTCTGCCTTCTGGATGACCTCGCCAACGATGACTATGGTGGGCGATCCCCATGCTTATGGAACCGAGATGGACATTGTCGAACATCGGGCCGTCAACTCGAACAACGTGCTAAATCACAACCGGGCCGTTTCCAACATCCATTGGGACGGGTACGGCCCCGAGCACAAATCGGTGGGAAGCGGGCTGGTCGGATCGGGCCTCTCAACCGGTTGGCATCTGTACGCCGTGGAATGGACAACAAATTTCCAAAACTATTACTATGATGGAGTCCTCGTTTGGGGGGTGACCAATTCATCTGTGCAAAACCCGGTTCCTCCCGAAGCGCCCGTGTCGCAACGAAGCCAATATTTTATCCTCAGCTCTGAGGTTCGAGATAACGGCTGGGCCGGCGTAATTCCTGTGGGGGGCTATGGTAGCCGGGCCAGTAGCAGCACCAAGATGAACGTGGATTACGTTCGCTCCTACACTTTTTCCCCCGTCCCTAAACCAGTGATGAGCGCAATCATTTTGGAGGCGGGAGAAGTGGGTATCTCCTTCTACGGTACTGCAGGCTTGAGTTACGTGCTCGAGCGGTCAACCAATCTCCTGATCTGGACGAATGTAGCGACCAACACCGCACCGCCGGGTGGCCTTATTGCGCATACGAATACGGTCACGGGAGAAGCCGCGTACTATCGAGCCCGCTCTAATTAAGCAATGAAACCCCAGATTTTGAAAACCGGGATTCAAAGAGCTTTTCGCCAGAATTCTAATGCGATGGTCGGCGGGCGTTGTGAATTGGTTATTAGTCCACATTTAGCCGAAGG
>JBDSLX010000362.1:0-7799 GCA_039916145.1 Verrucomicrobiota bacterium
TTACTGCCCGATTCTTTGCTTTCAGGTTCCAGTCCAGCAAACCACGGACGCGAGTCCAACAAGCTCACATTCTTTTTCCAATCCAAATTATTTTCTGCGTCACGTTTCGGAAGTTGAAAACGTTCGCGCACCCAATCAGGAAATTCATTGGCAACGTCGGGACAAATCCAATTGAACACCAGCAAAGCGGCCTGGAGCAACTGCGTGTCATTTCCGATGCGGTTGAGCAAATGTTCCCAATCGAGCGTGGGACCATTTTTATAAAGCAAATTCCAAACGTCCGGCCAATCGCAGCGCTCGCGTTGCAACACATAAAGTTTGTGCCAGAGAAGTTCCTCTGCCGGAACAATGCGTAATTGCTCCGTGCGAATTGTTACCAGCGGGGCGCGATCGAACCAAAGTTCATCGACTTGCGCGCGGCGATTTGCCATGGCCCAAATGACATCCACGATGAAGCCATCGCGAGTCGAGCGATAAATCCAGCCACGGTCGTAAGCAAGCTGGTCGTAATAATCAACGAAGCCAGCATCCGCCAATGCCTGCACGATAGCTTCGCGATCTTTGGGTAAAATCAACAAATCCAAATCCTTCGTGTTGCGCCAGCGGCCCGTGTAAACCGCCAATCCAAACGCGCCGGCAATCAGAAATTCCACTTTGGCTTTTCGCACCACATGAATCGCCGCCTCATAAGCCGCCCATTCCTCGTCCGCGATGAACTTTGTCCAGGTCGTCTTTAACCTCGGTGTTTTACTTGGCATATTCCTCCATACGTTCCATTGCTTCAGAATATTTTCCATGTCGCGCCGCGCTGTTCAATCGCGCGCGATGCAGCAGGGCTTCTTGCGCCGCATGAATATTTTGGGAATCTCCGCGCCAGATTTTCAGGGCAGGGGATTGCAACGCGCGTCCGAAAGAAAAACTTAATTCCCACGGCGCGTGCCCGATTTGATTCATCGCGTTGAGATGCGCGGTCGCAAGTTCATCGCTTTGTCCGCCCGACAAAAAAACAATTCCCGGAACCGCAGCGGGAACAGTTTCGCGCAAACAAAGCAAAGTGGCTTCGGCGACTTGTTGCACTGGCGCTTGCTTCGGACATTCTTTGCCGGATACGACCATGCTCGGTTTGAGCAAAATTTCTTCGAGCCGGACGCGATGCCCGAATAACTCGCAGAAGAGAAGTTCTAAAGTGGTTTCGGACACTTCAAAGCAGCGTTCGATGGTGTGATTGCCAGTCATCAAAACTTCCGGCTCGACGATGGGCAACAATCCAGCTTCCTGTGCGAGCGCGGCGTAACGGGCCAAAACATGGGCATTGGCTTTTTGACAAAAATCTTTCGGCATGCCGTCACCGATGGAAATGACGGCGCGCCATTTCGCGAATTTTGCGCCGAGTTTGGCGTATCCGGCAAAGCGTTCACGCAATCCATCCAGTCCCTCGGTGATTTTTTCGTTTGGAAAATGCGCAAGTGCCTTTGCGCCTTGATCGACTTTGATTCCTGGGATGATTCCTGCGTTTGCAAGAAATTCGGCAAATGGAACGCCGTCGCTGGTTTTCTGCCGCAACGTTTCATCGAACAAAATCACGCCGCTGATGGACTCCGATAAACCCGGCGCGGTAAAAAGCATTTCGCGATACGCACGCCGGGTTTCGCCCGTCGAAGAGACGTTCACGCTCTTCAAACGTTTCTCGATAGTTCCCGTGCTTTCGTCGGCCGCCAAAATTCCTTTGCCGGGCGCGACCAATTGTTTTGCGATGGCGGCGAGATCGTTTTTCATGACGTTTGGTTTTGATTGAATACAGGAAGATTCGTTAGCCCGGAAAAATTCAGTATGCTCCCTGCGTGTAAATAACGGTGGGAGCGCGGAATTTGCAAGCGGGGCTACCCCGACTTTATCAATAGGGAGAACGGCACTGCTCGCTTGCCAACAAAGTTTTCAATGTTTTAATGACGACCGTGTTACAGCAACAGACTTTGCGCCAGGCCGTTAGTTTTTCCGGCATCGGCTTGCACAGCGGCAATCGGGTCAACATGACTTTCCTGCCCGCGCCCCCTGAATCAGGCGTGCGTTTTCGGCGCCTTGATCTCGATGGTAAACCGGAAATCGAGGCGCGGGTCGAAAACGTCAGCACGACCAATCGCTCCACTTCGCTTTCCAAAGGCAACGCCAAGATTCACACCGTCGAACATGTGCTGGCCGCTTTTGCTGGTCGCGGAATTGACAACGCCATTGTCGAACTGGACGCCAACGAACCGCCCATTGGTGACGGCAGCGCGCGGGATTATGTAAAAATGATTCACTCCGCCGGCGTGGTGCCGCAAGGGGTGCAACGGGAAACGTATCGAATCAATGCGCCGATTGAATTGGAGATAGGCGAGACGGTGATCGCGATTTTTCCGCACGAGCGTTTCAAAATCAGTTGCACCAGTGCAGACAAAAAAGGGCGCTTCGCACAATTCTATAGCTTGGAACTTTCGCCAGAAAGCTGGGAACGGGACTTGGCCCACGCGAGGACATTTTGTTTTTATGAGGAGATTGAGTTCCTGATTAAAAACGGTTTGATCAAAGGCGGAAGTTTGGAGAACGCGGTGGTGATTCGCGAGGATGCCATTCTTACGACGGAGCCGCTGCGGTATCCCGATGAATTCGTGCGGCACAAGATGTTGGACATTCTCGGAGATTTGTCTCTGATTGGGCTGCCAATTACCGGGCACGTTGTCGCCGTAAAGCCGAGTCACGAGGCCAATTGCGAACTTGCCCGCCAAATTAGTATGCAAATGCGCAAACCACTTGTTGCTGCCCAGACCTTCGCGCCGCCCCCGGTGGCCGCTTTGAGGGAGGCAAGTATTCCAATGCCGAGTCGCGAAAACTGGGAGGCGGCCGTCACGGCGACCACGCTCGATATTTCTCAAGTGATGAAGCTTTTGCCGCATCGCTATCCGTTTTTGATGATCGACAAAGTGACTGAAATTGATGGGGACAAAATTGTCGCGGTGAAAAATGTAACCGCCAACGAACCTTATTTTCAGGGGCATTTTCCGAATCATCCAATTATGCCGGGTGTGTTGCAGTTGGAAGCGATTGCGCAAGCCGCAGGAATTCTCACGATGCGCCGCGCGGAGAATTTTGGGAAGCTTGCTTATTTCATGTCAGCAGAAAGTGTGAAATGGCGCAAGCCCGTCAGGCCGGGCGACACCCTGGTGATCAATGTTGAAATTACGAAATCCCGTGGAAAAGTCGGCAAGGCCAAAGGTGTTTGCAGTGTTAACGGGGAGACGGTGAGTGAGGCGGAGGTTACTTTTATGTTGGTTGATGCTTAGTTAGGTTTATGACGGAAATTCATCCTTCAGCAGTAGTTCATCCAAAAGCAAAACTCGGCGCGAATTGTTTCATCGGCCCTTTTTGTATTGTGGGTCAGAATGTGGCGCTTGGAGAAAATTGCCGGTTACATTCGCATGTCGTGATTGACGGCCATACTTCACTTGGAAATGGCAATCAAATTTTTCCCTTCGTCAGCATTGGACTAAAAACGCAGGACTTGAAATGGAAAGGCGGCATCACCCGAACGGAGATTGGCGATAACAATACCTTTCGCGAGTCGGTTACCATTAACAGCGCCACCAGCGATGGCGAAGTGACGAAGGTTGGTTCGAACAATCACATTCTCGCTTATTCTCACATCGCGCACAACGTCACGCTCGGAAATCACATCATCATGTCCAATGTCGCGACTTTGGCTGGCCATGTGACTGTCGAAGATTACGCGGTCATTGGCGGTCTCGCCGCCATCCACCAATTTTGTCGTATTGGAAAAATGTCGATTATCGGTGGTTGCTCGAAAATTTCGCAAGACGTTCCGCCTTTTATGTTAGTCGATGGAAATCCTGCCGAAACCCGAACCATCAATAAGATTGGATTAGAACGAAATGGAATTTCTGCGGAAACACAGTCCGCGTTAAAGCAGGCTTACAAAATTTTATTTCGCGACGGCTTGACCAACTCAAACGCGCTCAAGCAAATCGAAGAGGAATTGCCCGCGTCCCCTGAACTCCAGCATTTGATTCAGTTTGTGCGCACGAGCGAACGCGGGATTAGCAAGTAGATGACACCTCCGTCTCAGCCATATATTTCCAAGTCTAATTTTCTGATGGGCCGGCAATGTTCCAAGCTGCTTTGGTTCCGTTACAACGCCAAAGAACAAATTCCTGCTCCCGACGAATCGGCGCAGGCAATTTTCGATCAGGGCACGCAAGTAGGCGAACTCGCCAGAAGTTTATTTCCGGACGGAATTTTGATCGCTCCGAGCCTTCTCGAAATGGAAAAAGTTCTTGCCGAGACGCGCGCGGCGATTCCGCAACGAGCCTGAAAGACGTTCATCTACAGGACGGTGGCATTTCAGTCCTGCGTGCTCGCGAGCGCTGGGATTAAATTGCGCAAATGCTGGCTGGCACTCATTAATTCCGACTACGTTTTGAGAGGTGCGATTGATTCACAGAAGTTTTTCAAACTCGAAGAGATTACCTTGCCGGTATCGGTTTTGAGTCGCGAGATCGCCGCGCAATTCGGCGCGATGCAAAGTGTCATTGGCCTGAGCGAACACCCGGAAATTCAGATCGGGCGACATTGCGACCAACCCTACACTTGCTCGTTGCGCGAACGATGCTGGTCGTTTTTGCCCGAGGCGAACGTGTTCACTCTCTATCGCGGCGGTAAAAAAAGCCTCAAGCTGTTTGCAGAAGGCATCCATCGCTTGGAAAAAATCCCGGACGACTTTGCGCTGACGGCCAATCAGGAAATTCAACGCGCGACATTGCGCAACGGCCAGCCGCACATTGACCAGCCCGCGCTCGCGGTGTTTCTGAAGCAGATCAAATATCCGGCTAGCTTTCTGGATTTCGAGACGTTCAACACCGCGATTCCGCTGTTCGATGAAGTGCGTCCGTTTCAACAAGTGCCGTTTCAATTTTGGAGCCAGCATCTCTGGGCGAACAATTGGCAGAACGATTATTGCGCGATGGAATTATTCCCTCCATTTGCGGCAGATGATGCCACGCACTTGGGTTTCGCCGCCGCCCATAACATGGACTATTTACTCACATGGAATTGCCGCGATATTAACAACAAAGCCTTGCAACGCCGAATCGAGCGCGCCTGCATCGCGTGCGGGCTGACGTGTCCGGTGATTTGCACGCCAACTGAATTGATGATTCCGTAATTTATGAAAGAGAATGAAATTTTAGAAGAAATCCACCGCTTCCGAGCCGAACACGCGCGGGAATGTGGTTATGACATTCATAAAATTTTTCGTCAAATTCGTGAAGGCACGGAAAAATTGAAAGCGGAAGGCTGGAAAGTTGTGTCACCCGCTCTGCAAGAACCAGTGGAAGCTTCTTATAGTTTGCGCGAAGAGCCGCCGAAGAAATAGACCACGCGGTGAACCGTTTAATAAAACACGACCAACACCGACGCTTGCTCAACGGATTTCACCACGCCCACTGAACTCAACACTTGATTCAATTCGTCCGCAGCAGCGAGCGGGGGGCAGCAAGTAATTTGTTCGTCACGCCAATTTCAAATTCTTCAAAATTTTCGTCGTCGGACCGGATTTGTTGAGCGTGTAAAAATGCAATCCGGGGACCCCACGCGTTAAAAGTTCTTCGCATTGGCAGGTTGCGTATCGAATTCCAAATTCCTGCACCGCCTCGTCATTCTCGCCAAGTTCGTCCAGTCGTGATAAAAGTTTTGCGGGAAGTTTCGCGCCGCAAAGTGCCGTGAATTTTTTGATCTGCGACGCGCTTTGAATCGGCAAAATACCGGGAACAATCGGAATGGTAACGCCAAGATTTTTCAGATAATCGCGGAATTCAAAGAAGTCGTTGTTGTCAAAAAAAAGCTGGGTCAAAACGAAATCCGCGCCGCAATCAATTTTGGCTTTCAACCGTTCCCAATCGATTTGCTTTCCTTCCTTGCACGCGATGTGGCCCTCTGGAAATCCCGCCGTGCCGATGGAAAATCCGCCGAACTCGCGGACGAATTTCACAAGCTGATAGGAAAACTCAAATCCGCCTTCGGTCGTTTTGAAATCGCCAGTTCCCGGAAGCGGATCGCCGCGCAACGCTAAAATATTTTTGATTCCAAGTCCGCGCGCTTGTTCTAAAACTTTCGCGATTTCCTCTTTCGTCGCGTTGACGCAAGTGAGATGCGCCATCGTCGTGAGATTCTGTTCGCGCTGAATGCGATCCACGATCATCAACGTTTTGTCGCGCGTGCTACCGCCAGCCCCATATGTCACGGAACAAAAATCTGGATTCAGTTGGCGCAGTGCAGGGATCGTTTTCTCAAGGAGATTGCGTTCGCCCTCCTCGGTTTTGGTCGGGAAAAATTCCAGAGAGATGACGGGGCGTTGGGCGTCGCTCGCTTCGGTGTAGATGTCACGGATGAATCGCATGGCCGGAAATTATGCTTGGTTTGTGAGGTAATCAACTCCTGGCACTCGGCAAACGCATCACCGGCGGGGGCGATACGAACCAGCTTCTAACCGGCTTTCCCATCGCGTTTCCAAATCAAATGGCTATTTCGTAAATGCGATCAAATACCTTGCCCTCGCTCGCGCGATACGGATCGACAATTGTAATCCCATCCTGGCCAAAGCGCGCGGTGACAGGTGCGCCTTGGCCTTCATTCAAATATCGAAAATTCAAATCGCGTACCATCGCTGCGGCGTGAACGATGGCGACGGTGATGCGAGCCTCCTCCGCAGTCGGATAAATCTCCGAAACGGCTTCGCGCGAGTCATTAAAAAATTTCATCCGGCAAATCGCGGCGAGTCCAACGATTAAACTATCCACGCCGTAACCAATGTAGGCCTTGGTTCCATCAGGACGCAAAACCTCGCGTGTGAAATGATTGTTGCTCGTGCGCGAGCCGCCGTCTTTGTTCCAGAAACGGAACCCGCGATATTGTTGATCGCTTTCCACTTTGCCATCCGTGCCGACGATTTCGTGTCCTTGATTGACCGGGCCTTCAAAGTCAGCGGGCGTGATCCAGTTGTTGTGGAAATTGATGCTCATGCCGTTCTCGAAATCGACGCGCACCTGCACGGCGTCGTAGGCATTGATGCCGTCGCGCACGAGACGTTTTTTCTGGCCAACGGCGGTCAGCGAAACCGGTTTTGATTTGTAATAGTGATAAATCAAATCCACCCAATGCGGCCCAACGTAACTGAATGGATCGCTTTGTTCAGCCCACTTGAACGTGCTCAACGAAACTTCCAGCGGCTCTTCGAGATACGCCGTGCCGTAAAGTGGCGCGCCGATGCGTTTCTGAATATCGTCGCGAATGCGCAGATGATCCGGGTCGTAACGCTTGTGCATGTCCACCGCGACAATGCGATTTTTTTTCTGCGCCAGTTCGATGATTTGATCCGCATCGTGAATCGAAAGACACATCGGTTTTTCCGTGATGACATGCACGCCGCGTTCGAGTGCTGCCAAAATAACTTCGGTGTGCAAATTGTCCGGCGTGGCGACCGCCATCACATCGAGATCAGGAAAATCTCGGAGAACATCGAGCCACGGCGTTTCTCCAGAATACGCTTTCGGCAACGTGCTGCCAGCATCCTGCTGGCAGAAATTTCTATAATTCTCCACCGCCCGGCGCGCCGACTTCTCCGAACGCGTCGCCACCGCGACCAATTCAAATTTGATCGGCGCAAAATCGCGCGTCCATTTATCCAACCCGACGCGACCAAGCTGCGAAGAAATTCCTGCGCGTTGCAAATCCGCATAAGCCCGCGCATG
>JBDSLX010000363.1:0-2605 GCA_039916145.1 Verrucomicrobiota bacterium
CGTAGCTGCGCCTCGCCAGAGCGCAGTTGATTTTGATTCGCCAATGTAAAGTCAGCCGCGCTCTGGCGAGACGCCGCTACGGCGGCTTGCACAATGGGCGGATCAAGGAAAACGTGGGCGCTGCGCAGTTCCAAAATGTTTTGGTTTGTGACCTGGCGCAATTCCAATTCGGCATCGGCGAGTTGGAATTTTTCGCGAAGGGATTTTTGCAATTCATCGGAGCGCGGGCGGCTGCGTCCGCGCGTTGCAAGAGCGACCTCGCGGACGTGGCCGTCTGCGCTCCGCACCAAAAGTAAATTCGCTTTTCCTTCGAGGCCCAGTTTGTTTTGTAAAAACTCCAGCGACACGAAAGCGTTCTGCGGCGGAATCTGGCTCGCGCGCAAACTGAAATTTCCAAGTTCTTCATCTGCAAGAATAGCGGCGAGAGTCAGGCGGAATGCGACGGAAGAATCCTGTTGCGGAGAAATCGGCGCATCGCGGGAAAGCAACGACGGTTTCGGCACGCGCAACAAAACCGTTTCGCCCACTTTCGCGTTGAGTTGCGCAGCGAGCGATTCGTTCACGACAATCGTTTCGTCGGTGAAAAGTTGGTTCGGATCGCGCTGTGCCAGTTTCCAAAAATCATCCGTCACGCCAAGAATCTGGACCTGATTGGCGAGGGCTGAGCCATCTTCATTCGCAGAGGTGCCGAGAAGCTGGAGCGCGGCGGCGGTTTGAAAATTTGTGGCGCTTAAATCTTCCGAGAGTTTGGCGCGGAAAAATCGGTCGTTAGACACGAGCGCGAAATCTGTTTTTCCCAAACGGGCCAAAGCCATTTCGCGCAAACTGCCGCGCACGGAATCGCCGACCGCCAAAGCGCCGATGAGAATCGCGCTGCCAATCGTCGTGCCGAGGAGCGTGCCCAAATGCGAGCGCGCGTGGAAGCGCAGGCTGCGCGCAATGAGAGTCCCGAAATTCATCGTCGAAAAGTTAGCAGCGGCATCGAAGCTCTGCCAGCGTGCTGTTGGCGTCTCGCCGACAGTTCTACCAGCGAGACGCTGGCAGCACGTTGGCGCGATTTGCAATTTGAATTTTCGATTTTGAAAACTAAAGTGTGGCGCGTGCATCCTATCGCTATTCAGTTTGGGAATTTTTCGATCCATTGGTATGGCATTTTTGTCGCCATCGGATTCCTGGCAGGACTGTGGACGGCGAGTCGTCGCGGGTTGCGGAGCGGAATTTCTGCTGACGCAGTGATGGATTTTGCACCGTGGCTGATGCTCGGCGTGATTGTGGGGGCGAGACTTTTGCACGTCATTTCTTATTGGAACGATGAGTTCGCGAATAAACCGTGGACGGAGGTTTTCATGATTCAACGCGGCGGGTTGGTTTTCTACGGCGGATTTTTTGGGGCAACGATAGCGCTTCTTTTCTACCTGCGCCGAAAAGCAATTCCGTTTCTAAAATTTGCCGACGTTTTAGTGCCGAGCCTGGCGCTTGCCCACGCATTTGGTCGAATCGGCTGTTTGATGACGGGTTGTTGTTTTGGAAAAGTGTGTGCCGTGCCGTGGGCCGTTCGCTATCCAGTCGGACACGCCACTCATCCGAGCGGTTCGCCGGCGATTCCCGTTCATCCCGCGCAAATTTACGAATCCATCTTGAATTTAGGTTTGTATTTCTTTTTGGCATGGCTTTATCGGCGCAAAAAATTCGACGGCCAAATCCTTGCGGCCTATTTGCTTTGTTACGCGGTATTGCGTTCGTTCGTGGAAAGTTTTCGCGCGGACTACCAGCCGTCCGAATATTTCTTCAACGGCTCGATCAGCCCCGGCCAATTTGTGAGCATCGGAATTTTCGCGGCGGGCCTGATTTTATTTTGGATTAAATCCCGGCGACATCGCGCCGCTTGAAAAACGAGGCAAAGCTCGCCCCCGAGTTGGAGTTCAAGCTTTAGCTTGCCGCCGGAACAAGCTAGAGCTTGAACTCCAACGAAAATGAAATTTCAAAATTCGATCTCAACACAGCCCATTTTCATTGCTGGCCCAACTGCTGTGGGTAAAAGCGCCATTGCACTGGAGTTGGCGCAGCGTCTGGACGGTGAAATCATTTCCGTCGATTCCATGCAGGTTTATCGAGGACTCGACATCGGCACGGCCAAACCGACCCGCGCGGAACGCGAAAAAATTCCGCATCACCTGATCGACGTGGCAAATCTGGACGAAACATTCGATGCGGCGAAGTTTTGCGCTCTCGCGGGAAAAGCGGTTTCGGAAATTCGATCCCGCAACCGCCTCCCGATTTTTTGCGGCGGAACGGGATTTTATTTCAAAGCATTCTTGGAAGGTTTGGGGGATGCCCCACCAGCAAATTTGGAATTGCGTCGCGCATTGGAAACAACTTCGCTCGCCGATCTACTGGAAGAATTGAAACAAAAAGATGGTGTAACGTTTGACAAAATCGACCGGCAGAATCCACGTCGCGTCATTCGCGCGGTCGAAGTCATTCGGTTGACGGGAAAACCGGTTTCTGAACAGCGTTCCACATGGTCAAAGTCGGCGAACACTTTAATGCAGAAAGCTTCTTGCATTGGATTTTCGCGGACGAATTCGGATTTGCATTCGCGCAT
>JBDSLX010000364.1:0-3378 GCA_039916145.1 Verrucomicrobiota bacterium
CTCGCCAAAGAACGCCGCGAAGGTCTCTTCTGGTTTTGGATCGGTCATCACTCGGCCTACGACCAATTGCTCAAAAGGAAATAGAAAATCTTTTTTGTTTCTGCGCTCTCTGTAATCTCGCCGCGTGTTTTTGAATTGGATTTTAGGATCTCTTGCGGTTCTAAGTTGCGGCCTGACGCTCTGGCAATGGCTGGCGGCGCGCCGTTTTCCGCTCCACCAACCAATCACGAATCAGAATTTCTCGCCGCCAATCACACTGCTGAAACCGTTGAAAGGTTGCGACGCCGAAACAAAGGAATCTCTCCAAAGCTGGTTCACGCAGGAATATTCGTCGCCAATTCAAATTTTATTCGGCGTGGCTTCGACCAATGATCCCGTTTGCGAACTTGTTGAAAAACTTATTCGCGAGAGTCCCAAATTTGACGCCAAGCTCATCGTTTGCAGCGAATCGCTCGGCCCAAACGCAAAAATTTCTACACTCATCCAACTGGAACATCATGCGCAAAATGAAATCCTCATCATCAGCGACGCCGACGTTCGCGTGCCAAAAGATTTTCTCGCGAATATCGTTCAGCCGTTCGGAGTTCCGCCTTTAGGCGGGAAAACGGTGAAACCGCCTGAAGGCGGAACTCCGAACGAAACGCTCCCGCTCAATGACTCAAGCATCGGCCTCGTGAATTGTTTCTATCGCCTCGCCAATCCGTCCACGACCGCGATGCAATGGGAAGCCATCGCCATCAACGCCGATTTCTGGAGCCAGGTTTTGCAATCACAAACTTTGAAGCCGCTTGATTTCGCGCTCGGCGCAGCCATGGCGACACGACGCGAGCAACTCAAACAAATCGGCGGTTTCGAATCACTCGTCGATTTTCTCGCTGACGATTATCAACTCGGAAATAAAATCGCGCGCACTGGAAAACAAATCGTCCTCTCGCCCGTCGTCGTCGAATGCTGGGAATCGCCGATGAATTGGAAACGCGTTTGGTCGCATCAACTTCGCTGGGCGCGCACGATTCGCGTTTGTCAGCCGGTTCCTTTTTTCTTCAGCATTCTGAGCAATGCCACACTTTGGCCTTTGCTTTGGACAGCAACCCTTTTGGCGGAGCATCACCGCATTTGGTTCGTTCCGATTTCGATTTTATTGCCCATCCGAATTCAAGCCGCGCTGAAAATGCAGGAATGGCTCACACTCAACATGCGGCATTACACGTATTTCTGGTTCGTGCCGATTAAAGATTTGCTCAACGCTTTTATTTGGGCATTGGCGTTTGTGGGAAACAGAATCGAATGGCGTGGAGAAAAGTTTCGCGTGTTGCCCGGTGGAAGATTAAAAATCGTAGCTGTCTCGGCAGAGCGCGGGTAATTAAAGCCAAGAAGTCAGCCGCGCTCTGCCGAGACGCAGCTACGTTCAATTCGTCGTCTCCTCTGATAAATCAAACCGCTCGAAAAATTTCCCGAGCAACATCAATCCGACGCTTCCTTCAATTGCCAGAATCACCGCTGCGATCATTGACGCTATTGGAATGACAGCCACTGGATCGAGAAAGTTTTTCCCGACAAAGAATATCAATGCGAAAATTCCTGCCGCCGGTGCCAGCGCCAGCGCCATCACCAAAACCTGTCCGAACATAAAAATTAACCGCTGGCCAGTGGCTTCGATTCCGGCAGGCGCGTCTTTGCCAGTTTGAAACCACGAAGGAAACAGCAGCACTGCCGCATTCGGAATCAGCAGCGAAATAAAATTCAGTGCAGGCAAAATAATTGCCACACCGAAGCCAATGCCAATCCGCGCCGAAAACGAAAACGCATTGCCGCCGGGAATTCCTGAAGTCGAGCCGAGCGCCAGAATCAGGAGCAGCCATTGCACGGCGGAAAGAATCACAATGGGCGCGAGAATTTCTCCGAGCACAATCTGCCAGCCGCGCATCGGAAATGTTTTCAGCAAATCGACCGCGGGCAAATCCTGGCGGAAATCGCTTCGCACCATTTGCGGCCCGGCCACGATCGACATGAACCAAAGCATCATTGCCAGAAATCCGACTGAAGCCCAAAGGCCGCTCGCTTTGCTGAGGCTGGCAAAAACCACCACGAAAACAATCAGCGGCAGAAACCGCAGCAGGATTCTCCCGGAGAAAAGCTGGCCCGCGCTGATTAGATTTTTCCAAAGCAGCGCGATTGGCCGAAGGCCGAGCGATTGCAACACGAACGGCGCGCGGCGTTTCTTGGTCGGCTTTTGCGCGCCCTGCCAATTGCCAGCGCGAACAGCAGCGACTTTTTCTGCGAGTTGTTTCGAGCGTTCCACGGAGGCTTCTTCAAACGCGACGTTCGAGCGGATGACCCAGATGTAATGCAGCGCGAGCAAAAGCAGTGCGGGAATCAGCGCGAGGAGAAAAGTTTTTGCGTCAGACGCGAAGAAAGGTTGCAGCACGATTTGAAACGGAATGAGCAAATAAGGAATCGGGCCGGAGGCGAGGAGTTGTCCGGCATAACGCGAGACCTCAGCGAAATCGGTGTGCTCGGAAATTTGGAACGGGGGCAACGTGTTCTTTGCCCAGATAACAACGGCTGAAATAGCAATCGCAACGACTCCGAGAATGATGCCGCGCCGCAACCCGTTGGAAATGCCGCGTTCGAGCAGCAGCGTTCGCGCGAAGGATGAACCGAGAAAATGGAGATTGAGTGTTGAAAGAATAATCCACCAACCAGCGGCGTGAAAGAACGCGTTACTCCCACTACCGTATCGTCGCGAGAGCAACATGAAAAAGAGAACGGTGAACAAAATGCCAATTTGCGATTTGAGCAGTTTGAAATGAATCAGGGTGCGGCGCGAAATGGGCGCGGGGAAAAGAAACGCGACTTCGGCTTCGGTGAAACTCAACGCCGCCCGACTGTGCGGAAAAATCCATGCAGACAAAATGATGATGAACAACACGAAGGCGGCGAGTAATTCCAAGGGGAATTGTTCGAGAGAAAATGGATTCGATCCATTCGCTCCAGGACGTCCGCCGAAGAAATGCCGCCCGAAATAAAAATAAAAATACGCGCCGCCGACAATTGCACCGAAAAGATATTTCGGCTGGCGCAAGCGTTGGATGCGAACGCGCAAACGATTTTTGATCGAGTGAAATTGGAGAAAGAGAAGCGCGGTGATCATTTTGGTTTACTCAGATGAAACGCTCGCCCTCACCCCGACCCTCTCTCCCGAGGAGAGGGAGAATTGTTTCCAGTCTCAAAATAAATTCATGCGGCGGATTCATTGAATGATTCCATGAAATCAGAAAAGTCCATTCGTGGTTCCCTCTCCTGAGGGAGAGGTGAGGGCGAACTCCATTCCTCCAACTCCAAAGATTTTGCCAGGCAAGACTAGTTCTCTCATTT
>JBDSLX010000365.1:0-4437 GCA_039916145.1 Verrucomicrobiota bacterium
TAACTAAGCTATTCTGTCCTACACAAAGGCTTAGGAATCCGTTCCTAAGCCTTTTTTGTTAGGCAAATAACTTGAACGCATTCGCGTTATGAGAACAAAAGCAAATCACAAATCAGGTTTCACGCTCGTGGAAATTATGATCGTGGTTGCCATTATCGGTCTTTTGGCCGCCATCGCGATTCCTAACTTCATTCGCGCGCGCACCAAGTCGCAACAGAATGCTTGTGTGAACAACATTCGGCAGATTGACGCCGCTATACAACAATGGGCGTTGGAAACAAGACAACCCCCGACGGCCACTCTGGCGCCAGACGGCTCTGATCTTGAACCGTTCCTTGGCCGTGGCTCAACTATTGACAAAGTTCTCTGCCCGTCAGACTTCACGGCAGCTCCTTTGTTTTCCACTAGTTACACCATCACGGACGTT
This sequence comes from Verrucomicrobiota bacterium, assembly GCA_039916145.1. Lineage (GTDB taxonomy): Bacteria > Verrucomicrobiota > Verrucomicrobiia > Limisphaerales > CANJXF01 > CANJXF01. Next base: position 428 of record JBDSLX010000365.1, read on the forward strand.
AAAACGGCACCGGTCTGTGTCTTCATGGGCGGTGATCTGACCACGCCGCACAAGCTGAATTACTGAAGTATTCCGTTTCACGCAAAGGCCTGGGAATTCGTTCTCAGGCCTTTTTCACTTTCAAAAATATCCTCGCCAAATAAATAAAGTGTTTTCTAATAGTTCGCGTGAGCACGATTCTGGAAATAAAAAATCTGCGGGTGGAATACCGGAGCCGTGAAGTTGGCCAGGGAGTAAAAATTGCGGTGGACGGCTTAAATCTAAACGTGCAAGCCGGAGAAGTGTTCGGCTTTCTGGGGCCGAACGGAGCGGGCAAAACCACAACGATGAATGTGTTGCTGGGTTTCGTGAACGCGACCAGCGGTTCCGCTTGGATTTTCGGGGCCGATGTTCGCCAGCCGATTGCCCGCCAGAGAATTGGTTATCTGCCCGAACTGACTTACTACTATAAATTTTTAAACACTGAGGAATTGCTTCGCTTTTACGCGAAAATTTTTCGAATACCTCGTTCTCAACGCGAAGCGCGGATTAATGCCGCTTTGAAGTTAGTTGAGTTGGAATCGGCACGGAAACGTTTGATCAAAACCTATTCAAAAGGCATGCAGCAACGCGTCGGGCTGGCCCAGGCCCTCATAAACAATCCAGATCTGCTCATTCTTGACGAACCCACCAGCGGGTTGGATCCCATTGGGCGAATGAAAGTCCGTGAGATTATCCAACGTTTGAAAAATGAGGGGAAAACCGTTTTCTTTTCGTCACATGAACTCGGTGAAGTGGAAACAGTTTGCGATCGCGTCGCTATTTTGAACCAAGGCCGACTCAAGGTCGAAGGGCGAGTCCACGATTTAGTGGAAAAATACCAATGCAATCTCGAACAGATTTTTCTAAAAATTATCGGATACGAGGCGCAGGCTTGATATGAACAACGCAATTGCGGTCGCTGGAATCGTCATCAAAGAGCTTTACCGTCGGAAAGATTTTTACGTCCTTTTTATTCTCACGGCGCTCATCACGCTCGTCATGGGTTCGTTCAAATTATTCAATGATGAAAAAATCGTTCGTTACATCAAAGAAATTTGTTTGCTCTTGATTTGGCTTTCTTCACTCGTCATCGCCATCACGACGGCCGCCCGACAGATTCCCGCTGAAAGGGAACAACGCACCATTTTCCCGCTCCTGGCCAAACCGATTACGCGCGGCCAACTGATTTTCGGGAAATTCCTTGGCTGCTGGATTGCCTGCGGACTGGCGTTGGTAGTGTTTTATCTTTTCTTTGGCTTGATCAGTGGCGCGCGCGAACATCATTGGCCGTTGCTGAATTATTTCCAGGCACTTTGGTTGCACTGGATATTTCTCGGTGTTGTCACGGCGTTCGTTTTGCTCGGCTCGGTTGTTTTTACTGCCGTCTCATCCAATGCCACCATTAGTTTCATCGTTATTGCCGGTATTTTGTTCGTGGCTCGGCATCTCAACAAAATAGCATTGCAAATGGCAGAACCTGGCCGCTCGATTCTTTACGCCATCTATTTCGCCGTGCCGCATCTCGAATTTTACGACGTGCGCGATTTGATCATCCATGAATTGCCCCTGATTTCATGGAAAATATTGGGGTTGGCGACGCTTTACGGAATGGCGTACGTGGTTTTTTTCCTTTTCGGAACCTGGTTGATTTTCCGCCGCAAGAGTCTGAATTGATATGGCATCACCTTACTTGATTTTGGTTTTGTTGTTTACCGCCTGCCTGAGCCTGGGCTCGCTGGTTGAGCCGTGGTATCAAACCTGGAAAGGCGGCAGGCAATCGGCGAATGTTTTGGATGTTTTGATTGGCGACAGCCGCCGAATGTTTGCCAACCATTTTTTTGCCAAAGCGGACGCGTATTTTCACAGCGGCTATTACCCAACGATTTTTGATTCTCAAAAAAGAGAGGAAGAATCGCATATGGTCGGCGGATCCAACGAAGCTGACGATGAGGAACACCATCAGCACGATGAAAATTGCAAGCATGATGAAAGTCAGGGAGGGAAAAAGGTCGAAGGCGGCTTTCTTGGCCCGCCCAAGGATTGGATCGATCGCTTCAGCCGAAATTTTTTTCCCTCGATCCACACTCACCTCGGAAAAAACGGTAACGAACGGGAAATTCTTCCCTGGCTTCGTATGTCTGCGGAATTGGATCCCCAACGCATTGACACTTACACCATCTCAGCTTATTGGCTGCGCAGCCGTCTAAAAAAAGTCAACGAAGCCGAACAATTTTTACGCGAAGGGTTGCGCGCCAATCCAGACAGCTACGAGATTTATTTTGAACTCGGACGAATTTACGATGAGGATCGACGAGAGCCTCAAACCGCGCGAAATCTTTGGGAAGCAGCGTTGCGAAAATGGCAGACACACGACAAGGCAGGTCGGAAACCCAGCGATCTCGTTTATGAAGAGATCACCGGCCATCTCGCGAAGTTGGAAGAAAAGCAGGGCGATTTCAAAACAGCGATTCACTACCTCAAACTTCTTAAAGAGAGATCACCCGCACCTGAACACATTCAAGAGCAAATCGAGGAACTTGAACAAAAGGTTCTAAAGTGATTGAGCGCGACCGGTCGCTCAATTTTGGCTCGCTATTAGTCGGACTTTTTTCATTTCTTACTATTCTTGCCTTCCATCATTTAGCTGATGGCGATTTGTGGGCAAAACTTATCCTTGGCTCCTCGATTTTGGATAATGGAGTTCTTCTCCAAAAAGACATCTTCGCCTTCACTCCGACTTTGCCGGTCTATATCGATCATGAATGGGGTTCGGGGTTGATTTTTTTCACGTTCCTGAAATTTTTTGGCCCAAGCTCCTTGATGCTACTCAAAATGCTTTTGGCCGTTGTCGCCCTGGCCGTGGCCGCGCGAGTCGCATTGCGTCAAGGGTGCAGCCAGATTGTAGTTCTTCTGCTGCTTTTACCCGCTGCTCTCGGTCTTTTGCCCGGCTACGTTGTCGTCATCCGCAGCCACGCCTTCACTTATTTATTTTTCGCGCTGACATTGCTTTGCCTCGAAGAAATTCAGCGCGGGAAAAAATGGCCGATCTTTGCGCAAATTTTCATCATCATAATTTGGACAAATGTGCATGGCGGATTTGTCGCAGGGCTGGGAACCGTTGGAGTTTACACCGTCGTCTCGATAATCCGACGCCAACACGTGCGCACGATGATCTGTTTATCCCTCGCGTGCGCCGCAGCCACTTTGCTCAATCCCTACGGAATCCATTTTTGGGAAACCATTCTTCCAGCCGTCTTACACAAACGTCCCAATGTTCCAGAATGGGGGCCGATGCCTTTCTTTGGTCTTGACGCATTCATCGGCTTTCGCGTGCTGGCCATTATCGCTTTGTTGAGTTTCGCGGCAGGATGGCACAAACGTGGATCAGAATTTTTCCCTGGTTTGATAATGCTCTCCATCACGGTGTTCATCGCCATTCGCAGTCGGCGTCACGCCCCATTTTTCGCCTTGGCCTGCCTGGCCTTTCTGGGCAATTACGTCGAATGTGCTTGGCAGCGATTTGGCAAGTTGACCAGCAAGCGAATGATTCCAATCCGTCCCGCAGCGGCGGTTTTAATTCTTTATGCAATTGTCGCCATCTTCGTCACCATTCGTTTTCTTCCGCACGCTTCTTTGCAAGTTCTCGCACCGATCCGTTTTTATCCCGTGCGCGAAGCCGACATTCTCGCGCAATCTGGAGTTACGGGAAATCTGGTTTTGCCCTTCGATTGGGGAAGCTACGCAGCGTGGCGGCTTTATCCAAAAATTAAAATTTCAATCGATGGCCGTTACGAAGCGGTTTATCCAGAATCCACCTTTCAAAGCAACGTCGCCTTCTTTTTTAAAACTGGCGCGGACTGGGACAAACTTCTTCGCGATTACCGCGTCGATTTTATCATCTTAAACCTGAAATCCGACCAGGTTACGATTCAGGATTTGCAGGCTCGCGGCTATTCGCCAGTCTGGGTTGACGAAAACTATTCCGGTCT
>JBDSLX010000366.1:0-3821 GCA_039916145.1 Verrucomicrobiota bacterium
GGAATTTTGACGGGAACAATTCTGGCGGTCGGTCGCGCGGCGGGCGAAGTTGCGCCGATTCTTTTCACAGGCGCCGCTTATTACATGGCGAGCATGCCAAAATCCTTGACCGATCAATTCATGGATCTCGGCTATCACGTTTTTATTCTTTCGACGCAATCGCCGAATATCGAAGCGACGCGACCGATTTTATACGCAACCGTTCTCGCACTTTTGATTTTAACTTTTGCATTGAACATTGTGGCTGTTCTGGTGCGCGCCCGGATGCGTGCGAACATGCGTTTGCTCCATTGAATTTGTAGCGGCGCGTCTGTGACCGCCGCTGAAATAGTTTTTGGCGGCGGTCACAGACGCGCCGCTACAAGATTTGATATGACTGAAGCTCCGTTACGAAAAATTGAAGTAAATGATTCTGGCGAACAGAATCCGCGCAATGATTTGACGCTGATCGAGACGAAGAATCTTTCCCTTTTTTACGGCAAATCTCAGGCGTTGAAAAATATCACCTTCGATATTTCCGAGCGCGTGGTCACGGCATTCATCGGGCCGTCGGGTTGCGGCAAATCTACTTTGCTTCGCTGCATCAATCGCATGAACGATCTGATCGACAACGTGCGGATTGAAGGCGAAGTAAAAATTGGCGGTGAAAACATTTACAGCAAAGATGTCGATGTCATCGAACTGCGCAAACGGGTCGGGATGGTTTTCCAGCGGTCTAATCCATTTCCGAAATCGATTTACGAAAATATTTCCTACGGGCTTAAACTGCACGGGACGAAAAATAAATCTGACCTCGACGACGTTGTGGAGAAAAGTCTTCGGCAGGCGGCGTTGTGGGATGAAGTGAAAGACCGGTTAAACTCCAGCGCGCTCGGTTTGTCCGGCGGACAACAACAGCGTTTGTGCATCGCGCGCGCCATTGCGATTCGTCCTGAAATTATTTTGATGGATGAACCGGCGTCTGCGTTAGACCCAATTGCCACCGCGAAAATTGAGGAACTAATTTTGCAACTCAAAAAGGAATTCACGATTGTGATCGTGACTCACAATATGCAGCAAGCTGCGCGCATTTCTGATTTCACGGCATTTTTTTACATCGGCGAATTGGTTGAGTACGATGCGACGGGGAAAATTTTTACAAACCCTTCCAAGAAACAGACGGAAGATTACGTTACGGGAAGATTTGGATAAAACTATGCAAACACACTTCGATCAAGGACTCGCGGAGTTGAAAACCCAGTTGCTCACGATGGGCAGCCACGCCGAAGCTGCTGTGACCAATGCCGTCAAAGCTTTGGTGGAACGCGATGACCGGCTGGCGCAAAAAGTCGATGAGGACGACGCCATCCTCGATCAATTCGAAAAAGAGATCGACGAAATGGCGATTCAGCTTTTGTCCAAAGCGCCGCTCGCCAGCGACCTTCGGCTCATCGCGGTGGCCATGAAAGTTTCGCAGAACCTGGAACGGGTCGGCGATGAAGCGACAAAAATTTCCCGGCGCGCGCGCGAACTGAATCAGGAGCCACAACTCAAAGCGTGGGTCGATATTCCGAACATGGCGAAGATCGCGTTGGATATGTTGAAATCCGCGCTCGATAGTTTCGTGCATCGCGACCCGGACCGGGCGCGCGCCATTATTCCGCGCGACAAGGATGTTGATTTGTTGAACAAACAGCTTCACCGCGAGCTGGCCAGTTTCATGGTGGAAAATCCGAACACGATTACGCGCTGCTTGAATCTGATGGTTATTTCAAAAAGTTTGGAGCGCATCGCCGATCACGCGACGAACGTGGCCGAGGAAGTCGTTTATCTTTGCGAAGCGCGCGACATCCGGCATGGGGGATAATTTGGGGAAACGGAACATCGAACAACGAACGTTGAACATCCAACATCGAATGAAGGCGATTTCCTATTCGATGTTCAGTGTTCGTTGTTGGATGTTCGGTGTTTTCCGGTGATTTTTTTCGTTATGAATCTTTTCATTCTGCGACACGCCAAGGCCGAGGAACACGGCTCGCGTTATCTCGACGACAGCAAACGCCCCCTGACGAATGCCGGGGAAAAAGAAATGTTTCGCGTGGCGGCCGGGATGCGCGAAATGGATTTGAGTTTTGGTCTCATCCTCACCAGCCCGTTTGTGCGCGCCAAACGCACGGCGGAAATCGTCGCCGAAATTTTTAAATCCAATAAATTGCGCTTGTCCAAAAATCTGGCGAGCGGCGCGGACGCGCGAAACCTGATCGCGGAACTCAACGACAATTATCCCTTGTTAAAAAATATTTTATTGGTTGGGCACGAACCTTATTTGAGCAAGCTGATTTCCCGGTTGAGCAGCGGTGACGAAAAACTTTCGCTCCATTTCAAGAAAGCCGGCTTGTGCAAACTGACCGTGGGCGATTTGCGCCACGGTCGCTGTGCAAAGATGGAGTGGTTGCTGACGCCCAGCCAGTTGGTGCAATTCGCAAAACTCTGAGTGTTTTTCGCTGCAACACAATCTTAACATGGACGTAACTGTCCTGTCGTTGAGGCGCACGGAGCTGTGTGTTAATCCAAGACCATGCAATCCAGAATTCTGGTCGTGGACGACGAGCGCGACGTCGTTGAGTTAGTCGGTTTCAATCTGCGGGCGGCGGGCTACAAAGTGGAAAGCGCCGCCAGCGGTTTGGAATGTCTGAACAAAGCGCGTTCCGGTTTGCCGGATTTAATTATTTTGGATTTGATGTTGCCCGAACTGGACGGCACCGACGTTTGCGAAATTTTGCGTAAGCTGCCTTCGACCGCGTCGATGCCTGTTTTGATGTTGACCGCCTGTTCCAGTGCTGCGGCCAAAGTGGTCGCCTTCAGAGCTGGCGTCGATGATTTCATCACGAAGCCGTTCAGCCCCCAAGATCTTCTCGCCGGGTAGGCCAGATTCTTGAAATGCGAAACCCTCTCCTGACAATCGAAGGAGAAACCATTTAACTCAAGCGTCTGCCAGCAAACCTAGCCATCACAGAATTTTGATCATCGAAGACGAGCCGGACGTCGTTAGTTGGTTAAGTACAATCTGAACGAAGCGATGAAGTGGAAGTCGTGCAAGTGAACCAGCTTGTCGGAAATAATCTGACGCGCCCGCCGTTCGATCAGAATGTGATTTATCTCAACGTCCGAGCGAAACGAAACCCGACGGCCAGAAAAATATTATTTATTCACCGAAGTGATTGCTCCCGACGATTTCGCGCTTCAAACCGGCGACTCGCTCATCCTGAATCTCGATGACGAAGTGTTGACGTTCGCTCCGACCAATTCGCCGTCGTTCAACGGACGCAAACGTTACGTCACAACTTTCTATCCCGTTGAATCCGATGTCGTGATCAAGCTGGCCAAAGCGATGGAAACCCGCGTTCGCATCAAGGGACTCAATGCGACTATCGACAAAAGACTCGCTGTGCGAAATACAATGTTGTTCTTGGATTTCGCCGAAAAATGTTCGCTCATCCCCGTGATAGAGCCTGACAAAACCGGCGGTTAATTTTTTTCGCGAAGAAAAAGCGGATTTCGGCCTAGTTCGTATGTAGCCGGAACCCGCTTAATTTTTTAATCCCGGACCAGAAACGTCGCGCGTCCGACCAAGAATCATAACATTCTTTTAATTTGTCGCCCTCATTTCCCGCCTCGAAAAAGCGTATTGGGCAACAAAAAGGTTCGGCTTCAACTGCGGTACTCGGGGGCTATCCGACTGGCCTTATTCTGAGTTTCACGCGCGGATATTTCGATTTGCTACGCGACCTTCGCTTTAAGTCAGATTCACCAAGCGCGCGCTGAACAAATTCCCACTGGCT
>JBDSLX010000367.1:0-3042 GCA_039916145.1 Verrucomicrobiota bacterium
AATTTTTCACATGAACCAAACTCAACGGTGTTTCACGGGGGACCAAAATTAATTTTCTCTTTTCCTTCAAAACAACATCGGCGGCGCGGAGCAAGACATCTTCGCTGAAACCGTGCGCGATGCGGCCCAGCGTTCCCATCGTGCAGGGAATCACGACCATCGCGTCGGGCGGATTCGAGCCGCTGGCGAATGGCGCGTTCATGCTTTTGAGTGAGTGCATTTTCGCGCCTTGCGGAAGTTTGAGTCCGTCCGGCAATTCTTGCGCGACGACTTGATGCGCGTAATTGCTCATGACGACATGGATTTCGTGCTGCTGCGCGTCGAGATTATCGAGCAAACGTTGGGCGTAAAGCGCGCCGCTGGCTCCGGTGATGGCAACAAGAATTCTCAATTGTGCAAACTATGGCGCGGCGATGAAAGCGGGGCAAGTCTTGCGAACTTCAATCTGCTGAAAAAACTAGGGCGTTCAATTGCAATCAATGGTCAGCCTCATTTGAAGCGTGCAGGTTTTTAACGCAATTCTCTCGATCGATATGAGACCGTTGGTGACGGATGGAAAATGCGGCTCAGAATGGGAATTGAGTGTTGACTCCTTATGCTGTTAGATCGTCGGCATGAACATCGAAGTCATTCCGGGATCGAAATGGTGGAAGTGCGACTTGCATGTTCACACTCCTCATTCCACCGATTACGCGGACAAATCGGTCACGCCAGAACAAATCGTAAAGGCGGCTCTTGATAAAAAGTTGAGCGCGATTGCGGTCACCGATCACAACGGTTTTGAAATGATCGATAAAGTCCGCCAAGCTGCTAAGGCGGCAGGAGATCAGTTAACGGTTTTCAGCGGTGTGGAAATTTCGGCTTTGGACAACTGTCATCTCCTCGTAATTTTTGGAACGGACACGCCCGGAAGTACGGTCAATGGTTTTCTTGGCGCTTGTGGGATTTTGAAGAACTACGGCGATCCGATGTCTGGATCGAACCTTTCTTATCAGCAGATTTTTCAAAAAGCTTTTGAACAGAGTGCGGTTTGTATCCCCGCTCATAGTGATGATGCGCGAGGTTTGCTAAAAGAACTGGTAAAGCTAGAAGTCGATGGCTCTTTGCGCGGCAACAACCATTTACTCAATTTTCTCGGTTTGCCCGAACTATGTGCGATTGAAGTCAAAGACGATCAGTCGCCCTTGCTGGCTTATTTGGAAAACGCCAAAAGCTCTGAACGTTTTCAAACTCCTTTAACGTGGATCGAGAATTCGGATGCTCATTCTCTAACAGACATTGGGTGTCGTGCGACCTGGATCAAAATGACCACGCCTTCTCTCGAAGGTTTGAAGCTGGCTTTGTGGGATGGGGCGGGGTCAGTCCTACGGGAACGAAAACGGGTTGGTGACTTGAATCAACCGCCGGTCGAATACATTGAATCCATCGAGATCTCGAAAGCTCGCTACGTCGGAATGGAGACTCCTTTACGAATTCCCTTGAGCCCTTGGCTGACGACGTTGATCGGTGGTCGCGGAACCGGCAAATCTACCGCCATAGAATTCTTGCGCCGAGTGATGCGTCGGGAAGGCGAACACGAAAAATTATCCGAGGAACTCAAAGAACAATACGGAAAATATAAGCGAACTTACAAAAAAAGCGCGCCGGTCAAGGACATCGGGCTGCTGCGCCCTGAGACAAAAATTTCATTGATCGTTCGGAAGGATTCTTCACGTTTTCAGATCAATTGGAGCGAAGATGGCAAAGCCGTCAGTGTGGAAGAAGATGTGAATGGGCAGTGGCAGCCGACAGTCGGAGACGTAGCCAGTCGTTTCCCGGTCAGAATATTTAGTCAGAAACAAATCTTTGAATTAGCCAATCGTCCCAATGCGCTTCTTGTCATTATCGATCAAAGCAACGAAATCGGTAAGGACATGTGGGCTGCCCGGTTCAATCAGGCGCAAAATGAATTCTTTCAAATACGGCTCCAAATCCGCCAGCTCGCTCAAGACGCCCAACAACGAACTGTTTTGCAGGGGAAAATGGCTGACTTGATTCGTCAGGTCGCTGCATTTGAAGCAGGACAACATCGGGAAACACTTTTGGCTTACCAGACTTTAGGTCGGCAGCAACGGGCGTTGGAATTGTGGCAGGAAGGATTTGCTCAAACTGTTCAAAGTCTGGGCAAAATGCCGGAACAAGCGCTTCCACCCGATTTGTCTGACGGTGTGTTCCCCTCTAATATCGATCCACAATCTCCAATGTTTCCCGTCTTGGAAGCGGTTGGAAATGCGAAGATTAAATTACAAGAAATCAGCCGCAGCATTGCGCAACTTGTTGAAGACGCGCGCAAGAGCGAGGCGGAGTTCAAGACGGCCCTGAGTCATCCAATCTGGTTGGCACATGTGGATTCTGTGCGGAAAGCGTATGAGGATTTGAAAGCGCAACTCGCTGCCTCCGGCGTCCATGACATTTCTCAATACGGAAGATTGGTTCAGGAAAAGCAAACGACGGAAGCTGCTTTAAAACAACTCGACGCGAAACAGAAGCTCATCGTCGATCTGCAATCGCAATCGGCCGCGAAGCTGGTTCAGCTTTCGCAGATCCGCAAAGAACTGACCGAGGCGAGAAAGAATTTTTTGGCGAAAGTGCTGCAAGGAAATTCCATGGTCAGCATTGATGTTTCTGGGATGGGAGATGAAAAGGATGCGGCCGTCAGACTCCGTTCCGTAATGGGGATTGGGGAGGATGAGCGGTTTTCTGATTCGCTTGATCCTTCCGGGGAAACAGGTGCGCTTGGCGATGTTTTCAAAAACATCGGAGTCCAAATGGAATCGAAATGGAGAGACTTGAAATCAAATCTTCTCTTGGCGTTGCAAGGATCGGAAAATCCACAGTTCAACGGCAAGTTCAAAACCTTTCTCCAGAACCTGTCGAAAAACACACCCGAAGCCATGGATCGCGTGGCGACCTGTTTTCCAGAAGACAAATTAATCATCAGTTACACAACAGCAGACTCATCGCAAAAGCGGCAAGTTGAAGAAGGCTCTCCGGGTCAAAAAT
>JBDSLX010000368.1:0-8513 GCA_039916145.1 Verrucomicrobiota bacterium
AATTCCCACGATTCCGCCAATAACCATTGCCGAGGCTTGTTTAAAAAAACTGCGGCGGGACGGTCGGTCCGAAATTTTGGTTGCAGGTTGTTCGCTCATCGGTCGCGCAAATAAAAACGGGTATCGACCTAAAAGGCAAACAGGATTGACCAGTCTGAACAAGGGGAAGAATTTTTGCGCGTTGCTTTTCGGAAATTGAACTTTTACTTTTCGCCTATGATTATTTGGCTTTCCGCTTTGGTTCTGTTGGGGCTGCTGGCTCTGATTGGATTTTATCAAGGCGCAATTCGCGTTGCCATTTCGCTCATCGGCTTATTTGTCGCCGCCCTGCTCGCGATGCCTCTTTCGCCGATGCTCAAACCCATTCTTCCGCTCGTGAAATTGAAACATCCCATTTGGGAGCTATTTCTTCCGCCACTGGCTATTTTCATTCTCGTCATGATTATTTTTAAAATTGTCGCGCTATTCGTCCATCGCAAAGTGGACGTGTTTTATAAATACAAACGCGATGATAAGACGCGTTTCAAATGGGAGCGGATGAATCAACGCGTTGGGATGTGCCTCGGTTTGGTCAATGGCACGGTTTATTTTGTGTTGTTGCTCATCCCGTTTTACGTCGCCGGTTATCTCACCACGCAGTTGGCAACCGGCGAAGAAGACCCTGATGGAATGAAATTCATCAATCGGGCGAGGAGAGAAATTCATGAATCCAAAATGGACAAGGTGGTGGCCGCATATGATCCGGCACCCACGAATTATTATGTCGCAGCGGACATTGTGGGACTGGTGAAAAACAACCCGCTGTTGAACAGCCGGCTTTCGCATTATCCCGTTTTTCTTTCGCTGGCCGAACGCAAGGAATTTCAAGACATCGCCACGGATGTGCAGATCAATGAAATGATCCAGACACAGGCAAAAATCGGAGACATTATCAATCATCCAAAAGTGCAGGCCGTGATAACTAATTCCCAAATCACGACAGAAATCAGCACGTTGCTCGGTTCGGATTTGCACGATTTGTATCAATATTTGCTCAGTGGGAAATCAGAAAAATATGATGACGAAAAAATTCTTGGACTATGGACGTTGAACCTGGACGCAACGGTTGCTCAGGAAAAAGTTTCAAAACCCAAAATTACGCCGTTTGAGTTAAAGCGCCTGAAACAAACCAAGTACGCCCCGCTTTATGGAATCACGTTCATCGGGACCACGGACAACAAGGCGATTCTGAAACATCCCGCTTCCGCCGCCGGAGCGCCGCCAGAAATTGTAGCGCAAGGAACGTGGAAAGAATCAGGATCGAATTACGAAGTCACGCTGGGAAGCGCATCGGCCAAGGTGACGTTTGAAAATGACAAGCTCTTTCTGCCGAAAGACGGAATGACTCTCGTCTTCGAAAAGGAACTTTGATTATTGCCCGGGGGAATAATTCACCGGTTCGACTCGTAGATTAAGCCCGTTGAAAAGCGAACGAGGTTGTTCCGAATTCATCACCGGATTAGTGCTCGCGAGTTGGTTCACTTGATAATTGGAAAGATTCAAAGCTGGAGTTTCCTTCGTCGCGAGTTGCGAAGGAAACGGCGAAGTATCCCCAATCGGGCGAGCCGCAATTTGCTCCGAATCAGTATTCAAGCTGTAGGAAATTCCAAAAACCAAAGTGCCGCAAGCCAGCAGGCCGAAACTATAAGCCAAAGCGGGACTCAAGCCGAAATTTGGAAAGAGCCGCTCCCAAAACGAAGTGGCCTGGGGTTCGCGTTCGATACGCGCCCAAATGCGCGTGGAAAGTTCGGAGAAATATCGCGGCGGGGGTTGCTCGTATTTTTTTAACGCCAACAATTTACGCAACGCCTCAAAATTTTCCTGATCCAAGTTCATATTTACTTCAAATAATCTGACAAACTTCCTTGTAATTGTTGTCGCGCATAAAACAGACGCGAACGCACGGTTCCGACGTTACAATCCATTATCTCCGCGATTTCGTCGTGCGAGAGTCCTTGGACATCGTGCAACGTCACCACCATTCTGTGAACTTCTGACAGCTTTTGCATGGCCGCGTTCAATTTCTCCTGTAGTTCAACCAAGCCTAAATCGCGGCGAGGCGTTTTGTCGGAAATCAAAGCGACCAAATCGGGGTCGTGTTCGGCCTGAAAATCCAAATCGTTCAAACTCATGTGAACGCGGTTTTTGCGTTGCTTGAGAAAGTTAATCGTCTTGTTGATCGCGATGCGATAAACCCAGGTATAAAAACTCGAATCGCCTTTAAAAGATTTCAACGCGCGATAAGCTTTGATGAAAGTTTCCTGAGTCAGATCATTCGCGTCCTCGTGGTTCGAGGTCATGTGATAAACTGTCGCGTAAATGCGTTCCTGATAACGACGGATCAGTTCATCATACGCCGCAGAATCTTCCTGCTTGGCGCGATTGACCAAAGCGAGGTCTTCCGCCGCACGAGCTTTGTTCTCCAGACTTTTCTCCCGCTCCGGCGTCATTGTCGTTGTCGTAGGCTGTTCTGCTAATTCAGTTTTCATGAGAAGCATCAGGTTAAACACCTAAAGCATCACTTTGTTTTGCTAAAAAATTCAATAAACCCGCTAGGCCGTCGCGTCCTTCGGAATCCGGCAAAAGTTGCAACGTCTGGCGCGCGGCGGCCAAATGCTGATGAATCATTCGGCGCGATTCCGCCAAAGCATCATAATTTTCCAACAACGCAATCACGCTTGGAAAATTCTCAGGATTCCAGCTTTTGATTTGCGCCTCGAACTTTGCTCTTTCTCCGGCTTCCATTCTTTCCAGCGCAATTATCACCGGCAAAGTTATTTCGCCATTGGCCAAATCGGTGCCGGGCTTTTTCCCGGCGGCGGCTTCAGAACCAAAAACATCGAGGCAATCGTCGTAAAGCTGGTAAGCCGTCCCGAGCGCCAGTCCAAAATGTCGCAATGCCTCACGATGCGCTGGAGTTGCGTGGCTCAAGAGCGCACCAAGATCGCAGGAAAGCGCAAACAGCTCGGCGGTTTTCATCGCCAAAACTTTGAAATATTGTTCGCGTGAAATTTGAAATTGCTGGCGGTGCTGTGTTTGTAAAATTTCGCCCGAACAAACCGTGTTGGTGGCCGAGGCAACGGCGCGACAGATTTCAGGAGTAGGAAAACTGGCGGCCAATTTCAACGCGTGGGCAAAAAGGCAATCGCCGAGCAGCACGGAAATTTCTTTGCCCCAATTGGCAGCGAGAGTCGGACGTCCGCGGCGAATTTCCGCTTCGTCAATGATGTCGTCATGTACCAAAGTCGCCAGATGCACCATTTCGATGATGACCGCGACGGTGACATGGTCGTCGTGGATTTTTCCCGAAGCACCTCCGCTCAACCAAACCAGCAGTGGGCGCAATTGTTTGCCATTTCCGCTCAAGGCGTATTCGGCGTAGGTGGAAATTTCCGGCTCGAATTCTTCGGCTTGCTTGACCAACCGTTGCGCCACGGATTTCAAAAATGGGTCAGCCGCCTCCAAAATTTCATTCCACTCGACTGAAGATTTTGGGGGCGAGCCGGTTGCAAGAGGGACTGCAACCACTCTGGTTTCAGCGGCCAACATTCGTGGCAATTTAGTTTTCGGTGCGCGGCAAGTCAAACTTTAGTCGCCGGAAACCCGGTTTACTCTTGCGGAGACTGGTTTCCTAAAGTTTACAAACTGTTGCGGTCGCGACTGAGCTACATCGTCCCTGATTTGCGGGCTGCGCTATTGCTCCATGCTGCGGATCGCATCAAAGCGGCAACCCGAATCTACAAAGCCTGATTTCGTCCCGCCCCTCACACAATTCTGTTCAGTTCTTATTCGTTTTCCTTATCTTGGACGAGTTGTTCGCCCGATTTCTTCTGTTCCAAAAGCATCGACAATTTTTTCGCGTCGCCAAAGTGCGAGATTGCTCCGCAGCGGTCGCACATAAATGCCTGCGATGAGATGTTGCTGGCTTGCAGCGTCCAAAACTTTGTTTTGGCTGGCTGGAAATAATTTAATCCAGTGCTGCGAAACACGCCCTCTACTAACTTTCCTAAATGACAGAGCGGACAAATTTTTTTTACATTGTCCAATTCCTTTTCGCTGTGAAAAACTTCCATCACGGCGTCCAGGTCTTCCTGCCAAAAGCGGGTTGAGTCGCCGACTTTTCGATAAGTAATCTTACCCTCTCGCATCCAGCGAAAAAGTGTCGGCTCGCCCACATCAAGATATTCAGCCGCTTCTTTAATGGAGTACCAATGCCGTTTATTGGGAAGTGAAACTTCGTTGCTCATGCAGGGACTTATAAATTTTTTCCCGTAGAAATGCAAGTTTGTTATTGCCAATAGCTCAATATGGATGTAAAAGCTCTATTATGAGAGCCAAAGATTGCGAACGCAATTCAGGACTTAGACTTCTTCTCTCTCATCTTAAGGATAATTCAACCCGCCTCGCGAAAGGAGCAAGTTATGACACTACCTGCTGACTCAAATCCCGTTTCGTCATTTCCATCAACTGCTTCTCCTTTTGCGGGCGGCACGCCTCTGCGTTGGATAAGCCATTTGCTGGCGCGAAATCCTTTTTACATCCTGAGCGCGGCGTTGCTGCTTTACAGCATGAAGCGGTTGTCATTTGATTCGCGAATTTTGCCCAGTGAAGTATCACAATTGTTATTCAACTTCTCTTCGTTCCAAGTTTACGAACTTCTCCTGGCGTTCACGGCAATTTTCCTGGCACGTCGCTCGATTTGGTACGATTCGGGATTACTCATTGGCCTGGAGAACTTGTTCATGTTCGTACCATTTATTCTGGTGAGTCGGGCGCTCATGCTGGAAGGTCAAATTGCCTTCACCTTTTGTTTCACCGGTTGTGGGCTAATCGTATTGCGCCTGTTCTTTTTGAAAAAACTCGTTCCGTCGTTCAACGTGCCGCGGGGCTTGCTTTGCTTTGGCGCGATTTTGCTGGCAATCAATCTCGGTCTTCCGTTGATCACGCGCCTTTTGCATAGAAATTCAAATATGAACATTTGGGATTCGCGCGCAGCGATTCTCAATGGCGTCGAATGGTTCCTCATTGCTCCATTGGCAACAGCGCTTCTTTATTTTCTCCCTGCTCCTAAACAAAATCTTAACCGCGAACATTCTCCCTCCGTTTTTTTTGCCAGAGGTAGTTTCCCGTTTTTCGCCCTGATGCTGTGGATTGCCGGAACCGCCGCGCATCTCTACTGCATGGGTTACGTGTATGGATTCGCGTGGCGTCTCTCGCTTTTGGTGCCGTCACTTTGGCTCGCCACATGGATTTTTTGGAAGCGCCACGCTGATTTGGATATTGTTCCTGAACAGATCCTAAAAATAATGGAGCGGGTCTTTCTTGTTTTGCCTGTGGCCGTTTTACTCGTCGCAATTTTATCACACGACTGGCGCATATCGGTCGCCATTACTTTGGCAAATGCGCTCATCTACGGAATTCTCGGGACAAAAAAACAAGATCGGCTTGCGTTTCATCTGTGTCTTATTTCAATCGCACTTGCGGTGATTTCGCTGCCTGAAGCATGGTTGAGTGCTATCCAATTCCCAATCCTTCGTGATCAATTATTCAGGATTGGCCTCTTTGGTTATTTTTCTTCGCTGGCCGTGCTCTCGCGAAATCCAAAAATGGGAATCCTCGGCGCGATTGCGGCTCCGATATTTTTCTGCGCAATATTTCCCAAAATCACTGAAATGGGTTTCCATCCTATTTTTCAAATCGCGATTCTCTTTGTGCTTTTGCACAGCTTGCGTTGGAACGATGCCGAACAAACTGGAACTGCACCCGCGCGAAACTTCGCTGCGCTCCTTTGGTTTGGAAATTCCCTTTGGTGGATAATCTCCGACCCACTTAACGGCGGCTGGGGCACATTTGGTTCCGGCGCTTTCGTCATTCTGGTCTATTTCGCAACTCGCTTAATTTTTGGATTTTCCGGGCCACGAATTATTCTCTATTCCGCTCTCGCTATTGCAGCCCTCGCGCCTCTCGGTGCTGTTGCTCAAATGCTTCGCCGCGCGCCTGCCGGTTTAATTTTCCTCATCGTGAGCTTCGGCCTGTTTGCGTTAGGCACATTGGCCGCGCTCACAAAATCGCGTTGGCATTTGGAGAAACAAATTCCATCGACCGCTGTTGAAAGGAGTAAGACGACGCTATGAAAACTCTAAATCGCACGACACCTGAAATTATTATTTCGCCAACCGACGCAGTTCTGCTTGAGACTATAAACGGTTCTCCGTCACTTATATCGCCAAACAATAAGATGAATTCGCAAACTTTATCTCCGCGAGAAGTTTATCAAAAAATTTCTGCGAGCATTGAATCAGTGATGAAAGGCCAGGCCACGTCGATTCGTCGTCTTTTGGCAGCGCTGGCCAGCGGCGGGCATGTCTTGTTGGAAGATTATCCCGGCACTGGAAAAACCACGCTGGCCAAAGTGTTGGCGCGTTCCGTTCAGGCCGGGTTCAAGCGAATTCAATTCACGCCGGACTTGTTGCCTTCGGATATTCTGGGCGTTTCTGTTTTTAATCAACGCGAGCAAAACTTTTCTTTTCATGACGGGCCGGTGTTCACAAATATTTTGCTCGCCGACGAAATCAATCGCGCGTCTCCACGAACGCAATCGGCCTTGCTCGAAGCGATGGGCGAAAATCAAGTCAGTGTGGAAGGCGAACGCCGGCAACTCTCAGATCTTTTCTTCGTCATCGCCACACAAAATCCCATTGAATTTCGCGGCACCTATCCCCTGCCCGAAGCACAAATGGACCGTTTCGCCCTTCAGTTCGATCTCGGCTACGTCAGCCTCGAACACGAAGTCGCCGTTCTGACTTCGCACCAATCAAATCATCTCGTTGAAAATGTTGCGCCGTGCGTGACGCTGGATGACGTGTTGCGATTGCGTGAAGCCGCGCAAAAAATTCGCATCAGCGAAGAATTAAAACATTACGTCGTGAAACTTGTCGCCGCGACGCGCACGGCTCCCGGAATTCAACTTGGCGCCAGTCCGCGCGCTTCGATTGCGCTGATGAAAGTCGCGCAAGCCCTCGCGCTTTTTGACGGCGAAGAATTTGTCAGCCCTGAACACATTCACGAAATTGCGGTTTCCGTCATCGCGCATCGAATCGTGCTCGAACCGCAGGCGAAATTTTCCGGAGCAACTTCACGAAATGCGGTGGAGGAAATTTTGAAACGAATCCCTGTTCCGGTTTGAAGGATGGAGCGCCGGTTTGCAACCGGCTTGGGACACGAAATGTAAAAGCCGGCTGCAAACCGGCGCTCCGTCGGAAACGTATGTTTAAGCGCTATCTCTATATCAATTATCGAGCGTTCTCCGCTTTCAAATTTTGGTTGCGCCGACGCATCACCGCGACTGGTTGGATGGTTCTCAGCGCAACTTTAATCGCCGCAGCTTTGGGCGCAGATACGAACGCTTCTCTCGCGTATCAAACTTTTACATTTCTTTTTTGCGTTATCCTCTCGAGCGCCATCATCACGCGTTGGAGCGGCAGTAAACAAATTTTAGCAGAACGAATTCTTCCACGGTTTGGTTCGGCGGGAGAATCTTTCTCGTATTCTCTCTCGCTTCGGAACAACTCACGGCGCGTGCAAAAATCTCTTTTCGCCATTGAAGAAATGAGCGACCCACGCCCGACGTTCGATCAATTCTCCAGCACGCCCGAACCCGGCGAAGAAAAACGCAACTGGCTTGATCGCACGTATAATTATTATCGCTGGAACTGGTTGATTTCCCGAAATATTCGCGCGCGCGTCCAAGAACAGTCATTGCCTGATTTGCCGCCAAATTGCGCGCAAAATGTTCGCGTCAAATTGATGCCAACGCGGCGCGGTGTTCTTCGCTTTGAAAAAATTGCCATTGCCGCCCCGGACCCTTTTGGACTCTTTCGTTCGCTGCGAAAAATTCCCGCACCGCAATCTGTTTTGATTTTGCCGAAACGTTATCGCGTTCCGCCGTTTGAATTGCCTGGCACCATGAAATATCAACAGGGCGGCGTTTCGATGGCCTCGTCGATTGGCGAATCGGAGGAATTCGTTTCGTTGCGGGAATATCGTCCGGGCGATCCGCTGCGCCGTATCCATTGGAAAAGTTTTGCGAAGATCGGCAAACCGATCGTCAAAGAATTTCAGGACGAATTTTTTGTTCGTCACGCTTTGGTTTTGGACACGTTTAGCGCACAGGCCTACAGCGAAGTATTTGAAGAAGCCGTTTCCGTTGCCGCCTCGCTCGCTTACACGATTCAAAATCAGGATTCGTTGCTCGATCTGATGTTTGTTGGTCCGCAAGCATACTGTTTTACCAGCGGGCGCGGCATTGCGCACACCGAACAGATGTTGGAAATTCTCGCGTCGGTTCAGCTTTGCCGAGACAAAAATTTCGATTCGCTCGAACATCTGGTGCTCGAACACGCGACCCAACTCAGCGGATGCATCTGCGTTTTTCTGGAGTGGAACGAGGCGCGGAAAAATTTTGTGCAATTGTT
>JBDSLX010000369.1:0-2356 GCA_039916145.1 Verrucomicrobiota bacterium
CGTTGTCATCCAAGCCCATGTGCCATTTGCCGACGAACGCTGTTTCGTATCCGGCGTCGTGCAACAATTTCGGAAACGTGATGAGTTCGTGGCTTTGTTTGTCGCGAGCGGTGTTGTCGGTGATGCCGTGTTTGTGCGCGTATTGACCAGTGAGAAAACTGCCGCGACTCGGCGAACAAAGCGGCGTCGTGACAAACGCATTTTTGAATCGAACACCCTCATGCTCGATTCGTTTGATGTTGGGAACTTTAACAAATGGATAATCCATTTCGTCCCAGCGTAGATCATCGACCAGGATGAAAATGATATTCGGGCGTGAGTCTTTCGTCGCCGCCTCCGCTTTGAAAGTGCTCGTGCACAGGATTGAGGCGAGCAAGAACGCGAGAATGCCGGGAAACTTTTTCATGCGGTTCTTTTTGTGATTCACTATTTGTATTTCTCAGTGGCGAGCCAGTCGTTCAATTCTTTTTCCAAATCTTTAGTAAGCATTTCCTGTTCGGCTGCCAATGAACGCCGTTCAGCTGGATCGGTTTCGACATTGAACAATTCGGGTTTGTTGTTTCCCGTGCTGACCAGTTTCAAATCTCCGCGCATCGCCGCCAATTGCTGATTGCCTTCGGACCGCCATTCCCAAAACAGAGTGCGCTCGGGAGTTTTTCCCAAGCCCATCCAAACCGGCAAAAGATTCAAACCATCGACGTTCCAGTCCGGATTGGTTTTTTCGCCTGCGGCTGCGAGAAAACTCGGGAACACATCCATCATGTGAACGATTTCACGCGAAGTTTTTCCGGCGGGAATTTTGCCCGGCCATCGCACCACCGCCGGAACGCGAATGCCGCCTTCCCACAAAGTCCGCTTTTGTCCGCGGAACGGAAAATTGCTATCGTGAAACGCTGCCGCGCCTTCATTTCCTTTTTCGAAAGTGGCTCCGTGATCGCTGGTGAAAACTACCAGCGTATTTTCGGCGAGGCCAAGCTGATCCAGTTTGTTGAGCAAGCGGCCAATTTCTTTGTCCATTCGCGAAATCATCGCTGCGTAATTTGCGTTGATGGAATGCCCCGGATCTTTTTCAGGAAATTTTCCGAATTTTGCCACGTCCTCATCAGGCGCTTCGATGTGCAGATGCGGTTCGGTAAAAGCGAGATAAAGAAAAAATGGTTGCTGTTTGTTTCGTTGAACAAATTCAACGCTACGGTCAACGAACATCGTCGCGGTGAAAGCATTTGTTGCGAGCGGTTTCTTTTCGCGCCCGAACCAGAGCTGCTTTGGAAAATGTTCCCAGGCATGTTTCGCGTCGGTGAATCCAAAAAATTCGTCGAAGCCGTGATCGATCGGGTGAACGGAAGTTTTGCTACCGTCGCGCGGTTTTCCACCGTGCCATTTTCCAAACAGTGCCGTCGTGTAGCCATATTGTTTGAGCGCTTCGGCAATTGTGGTTTCTTCCGCAGGTAAATCGCCGCTGTTTCCGGTGACGCCATTATGAATCGTGTATTTGCCGGTCATCAGAACAGCGCGACTTGGCGCGCAAACCACGCCGCCGACATACCAACGGTTAAAAATAGTTCCTTGTTTTGCGAAGCGGTCGAGATTGGGCGTGCTCCATTCTTTTCGGCCATTGAAACCCACATCGTGCCAGCCGAGATCATCCGCCAGTATCATAATGATGTTCGGGCGATTCGCCGCCTGATTGGAAAAAGTGAAGCAAAACAACAGAATGAAAAAGAGAGCGCGACAAAAGTGCATGAATCTCTTTTCGAGAATTGCATGCAGAATGCAACGCATTTATTCGCAAACTAATTTCGCGAAGCACTCTGCTCACACCATCGTCTAGCAATTACTTGGAGATTTTTTTCCCCAGAAAAATCCCGAACACAAACAGCAACACGCAAATTCCTACAAACAAAAAGAAAAGGAATTTTGCAATGGATGCCGCTGCGCCCATGACTCCTGTGAATCCAAGTAATCCCGCAACCAGTGCGATGATCAGGAATATGACAGCCCATCTTAGCATGTAAAAACTTACGGCGCGGGATTTCCGGTTCAATGAGGGTTTTGCTTCATTTAACTGTGAAGAAGTCACCGACAAAAATCTACGTGAGATCTACTAAAGTTTTTTGCCGCGCTTTTTCTGCAAGGCTTGTTTAAGCGATTCGAGCGACTGGGTATTCAGAACATCGTCCTTGGTCAGCCAGCCCTTGCGCGCGATGCCAGCGCCGAGCCGCAAAAATCCGGCGTGCTCAAACCGATGCGCGTCGCAGTTGATGACGCATTTCACACCTTTGTTTTTTGCGTAATGCCAGAGCCGCCAATCCATGTCGAAACGATACGGCGATGCGTTGAGTTCGATCCATGTTCC
>JBDSLX010000370.1:0-5153 GCA_039916145.1 Verrucomicrobiota bacterium
AGCGGCGAGACGATGCTGGAGCGCAACGGGTGTTCCCGCGTTGCTCGTTCTGTTCCGCGAACAATGGCGTCATTTAATTTTGCGCCGTCGAGCCGCAGATTTCCGCCGATGTCCACCCAATAAATTGGAATCCCAGTGTCCTGACAAACCATCATGTTTTTGTCGCGACCAAGTTCGATGGATTGGATGTAGTGAGAAAAAATTCTTTTTGCGACTTCTTTGGTTTCGGTTGCCGCCGCGCGTCGGATGGCTGCCACAACGTCAGGCGGAATTTCTTTGAGCGATTTGATGTAAAGATCGCGACAAACGGTTTCAACCAGATTGTAAAAACTACCGGCAACTTCCATAGAGTAAATCTACTTAAAACCGGTTTGATAAGTAAACATCTGTTCGGGTAGCCCTGCGTAGCCGCGCTCGCTAGAGCGTGGCTACGGTCGTTTTAGAAGCCAGTGACGGAAGTTAAGTCAAACACTTCTCCGGGGGAAATTTTGGCTTGAACGCCGCCGTTTTCGGTTACGGACGTGGCTTCACCGTATAACTGGCAGTTTTTATTCAGGATGACCGTCAACGCTCCGTCACCTTCTTTTCTGAAAATTGAGTAAAACTTGCGTCCGTCCGTTTCGATGTCCATGGGAATGGTGCCACAGACGGCCTGCTCTTTTCCGTCAATCGAATAGGTGCCGTGAAATTTCAATCCGGGTGTGCCACGCAATTCAATTAGGACGGCCTGGGGTTCCGTGTGACGATAGGTTTCGCAGCCGCAAACGAGAATTGATAAGGCAACGAGAAGAATAGAGTTTTTCATAGAGACGTCCTTGGGTTTTGAATTAATCGAGTTTGGAATTATCCAAAACCGTTGGCAACCCGCTTTTGCCCTACTATTATTCCCCGATGCAAAAAGTCACGATCAGCGTTCGACGTTTCACGCCAGAAGCTGGTCAAAAACCGCGCTTCGATTCGCATGAAATTGAGGTGAGCGAAAAGGCCAGCATTCTCGACGCTCTGTTCGCTTTGCAACGTGGTGCGGCACCTGATCTGGCTTTTCGTTTTTCCTGTCGTGTTGGGATGTGCGGTTCCTGCGCGATGGTCGTGAATGGGCGCGAGCAACTCACTTGCAGCACGCTCATTAAAAATGTGGGAACGAATTTAAAAATTGAGCCGTTGCGGAATCTCCCGGTCGTGCGCGATCTCGCCGTGGATTTAAAACCATTTTTCAACGCTTACAATCGCACGATGCCTGCGTTCGTGCCGCGCGCAGATTTGGACGAGAATAATTTTTTCCCGATCCCGCACGCGAGCAAAGAAGGGAAGCGGTTAAATGATCAACCGCAGTGCATTGATTGCGGGGCGTGTTATTCCTCCTGCACTTTGGTCACGCTGAATCCGCGTTACGTTGGGCCGATGGCGTTGAACCGCGCGCTGTCGCTTGTAGTTGATCCGCGCGATGGCCGTCGCGACGAACGACTGAAAGTTGTCACCGGTGAAGATGGCGCGTTTCGTTGTCACACACTGGGTAATTGTCACGATGTTTGTCCGCGCGGAATTTCGCCGACCCATTCGATTGAAAGATTAAAACGTCTGGCGGTCTGGGACCAACTGAGCTCGCCCTTCAAAAAATGGTTTGCTTAAGGCGGGTGCGGTTGATTCATAAATATTTTCGATTTAGTTGTCCTGATGCGGTCGGCTCGTTCGTCGTAACAATGAACGAACGGTTTATTAACTCTAACGAAAGAAAATTATGAGCGCTCAAAATAGAAATGGATACATGCTGATTTTCCGTGGCACAGACTGGTACAAAGGTCTTTCGCCGGAAGAAATGCAACAGATCGGCGAACGCTGGATGGCTTGGTTCAACCGTTTAAAAGACGAAGGCACGGCCATCGCTGGAAACCCGCTGGAAAAGGAAGGCAAAATTGTTTCCGGCAAAAATAAAGTCGTGTCCGACGGACCATTTGCGGAATCGAAAGAAACGATTGGCGGATATTTTCTCCTCAAAGTCGGCTCGATTGATGAAGCCGTCGCCATCGCACAACAATGTCCGGGTTTGCCATATGGCATTCGGGTTGAAGTGCGACCGGTTGCGAGCGATTGTCCGCTCGTTGAAGAAACGCGCGCGGAATCACAATTGGCTCGGGCGTAATCAACTTAACTATTCACCAGAAAGGAAATTCTTATGGCTCACTATGTCGATGGATTTGTTTTGCCTGTTCCGAAAAAGAATATCGCCGCTTACCGACGCATGGCGCAGAAGGCGAGCAAGATTTTTCGCGAACACGGCGCGCTGGAATATCGCGAATGTGTCGGCGACGACTTGAACGTGAAAATGGGATTGCCATTCCCGCGCGGCATCAAGACCAAGCCCGGCGACACCGTCGTGTTTGCGTGGGTCGTTTACAAATCGCGCGCGCATCGGGACAGCGTGAACAAGAAAATCATGAACGACCCGCGTCTTGCGAATATGTGCGATCCGAAGAATATCCCATTTGATTGCAAACGGATGCTCTACGGCGGATTCAAAACCATCGTCGAAGCCTGAGCGTCGAGGTTGCTATGCCAAAAATTACTCCATTCCTGTGGTTCACTGACAACGCTGAGGAGGCGGTCAAGTTCTACAAATCAATTTTCAAGAAATCAAAAATCGGAAAAATCGCGCGCTACGACAAAGCGGGAGAAAAAGCCGCCGGACGTCCTGCGGGATCAGTCATGACCGTCGAGTTTGAAATCGAAGGACAGAAATTCATCGCGCTCAACGGCGGGCCGATTTTTAAATTCACCGAAGCCGTTTCGTTCGTCGTGAACTGCAAGACGCAGGCGGAACTGGATCATTACTGGAAGAAACTTTCCGCTGGCGGCGAGGAAGTGCAATGCGGCTGGATAAAAGATAAATTCGGTCTGTCGTGGCAAATCGTTCCGACGATTTTGGGAGAACTGATGAGCAGCAAGGACGCTGCGAAATCACAACGCGTCATGGAAGCAATGCTCAAGATGGTGAAGCTCGACATCAAGAAATTGCAAACGGCGGCGAAGGGAAAATAGAATTGCCACTGAATGTCCCACGATGAAAGCCGACAAAAGTAAACATGACGCGAACGGCAAGTTGAAGAAAGGTTTGTTCAAGGAGCATTACAAAAACGGCGCGCTGGCATGTGTCGGAAAATTTCGCCACGGCGAGAAGGTTGGAGTTTGGAAATATTATTTGTTAAACGGGCAGTTGCGGGCGGTGGGCAAATTTGTGGTTGGCAAAATGACGGGCGAATGGAAATGGTATCGCGAGAACGGGAAGTTGATGCAAACCGGCTCGTTTGTTAAAGAAAAGAAATCCGGCGTCTGGAAACGTTATCATCCGAACGGCGCGTTGTATGACGAAGGCAAATTTGCGGATAATGGGAAGATCGGCGAATGGCGCGTTTTCAACGGCGCGGGTAAACTTATCAAAACGACTCAACACAAATCAAAATAGGAGAAACTCATGAGCAAAGTTCGACTGCTGGTTGGCACGAAAAAGGGCGCGTTTATTTTGACCGCCGATGGCAAGCGCGAAAATTGGGAAGTCGGCGGACCGCACTTCGCGGGTTGGGAGATGTATCATTTGAAAGGTTCGCCCGTTGCGCCGAATCGCATTTACGCATCGCAGACGAGCGGTTGGTTTGGGCAAATCCTTCAGCGCTCGGATGACGGGGGCAAAACATGGGAACCGCCCGGCAGTAATCCCGCTGATTTGATTGGCCCGGAAGGAATGCCGAAAGCCGAGAGCAACAAATTTGTTTACGAAGGTTCGGTCGGCACTCACAAGTGGTATGACGGCACGCAACATCCGTGGGAATTCAAACGCGTCTGGCATATCGAGCCTTCACTCACCGACCCGGACACGGCTTATGCGGGCGTGGAAGATGCAGCGCTTTTTAAAACCACCGATGGCGGCAAAAACTGGAAAGAACTTCCCGGATTACGCAACACAAAAGGAAATCTCTGGCAACCCGGCGCGGGCGGAATGGCCGTGCATACGATTCTTCTTGATCCGAAAAATGAGAAACGGATGTTTGTCGCGATTTCAGCAGCGGGCGCGTTCCGCACGGATGACGGCGGCAAAACATGGAAGCCAATCAATCGCGGGTTGAAGTCGCAATACGAACTTCCTGACCCGGACGCGGAAGTCGGACATTGCGTTCATCGCATCGCCATGCACCCGTCGCGACCGGACGTGTTGTTCATGCAAAAACATTGGGACGTGTTGCGCACCGACAATGCCGGTGATCAGTGGACTGAAGTCAGCGGAAATTTGCCGAGCGATTTTGGTTTTCCAATTGACGTTCACTTTCATGAGCCGGAAACAATTTACGTCGTGCCGATCAAAAGTGATTCGGAACATTTTCCGCCGGACGGAAAGTTGCGCGTCTATCGCAGCAAAACGGGCGGCAACGAATGGGAAGCGCTCACAAAAGGGCTGCCGCAAAAAGATTGCTATGTGAATGTGCTCCGCGACGCGATGTGTGTGGACCAGATGGACCCGTGTGGCATTTACTTCGGCACGACCGGCGGACAAGTTTACGGCTCTGCGGACAGCGGCGATACTTGGAAAGCCATCGTACACGATCTTCCCGCCGTGTTATCGGTTGAAGTCCAAACGTTGCAGTGAAGTGGAAAGGATAAGCCCACTAATGAACACCAATGGACACAAATGTGGATTCGCTGGCGCAACGTGCTGTCGGCGTCTCGCCGACAGTTCCGGGACTGCCAGCGAGACGCTGGCAGCACGTCGCCCTATGGATTTGTGTGATTCGTGTCCATTCGTGGTTAGCATATGATACGCGTGGTGCTTCCATTTCACTTGCGCAACCTCGCTCGCGTTGACGGCGAAGTGCAGCTTGAAGTTGCGGCTCCGGTCACAGTGGGTTCAGTTCTGGATACACTCGAAACGCGCTATCCTGTTTTGCGCGGAACACTTCGCGATCACGACACATTGAAGCGTCGTCCGTTTATCCGATTTTTCGCCTGCAAAGAAGATGTGTCGCTCGAACCGCCAGAGACGCCGTTGCCCGAAGATGTTGTTAATGGAAAGGAACCATTCCTGATTGTCGGCGCGATGGCCGGTGGGTAAATTAATAATAACTCAACGCAACAAACCTATGAAAATTGCCACCATCATTGTTCGC
>JBDSLX010000371.1:0-7721 GCA_039916145.1 Verrucomicrobiota bacterium
TGGCTGGCCGGGCTGAGTCGTGGGCGCACCCATCGCCAAAACCGCTGTTAGAGAAGTCACATTCATACTTATTATTTGAGCGGCTCAATCTAGGGATGGAAGTCGATTTGGCAAGCTTAACGTTGGCGGAAATTGTGCGCACATTTAGATCACACACAAATTGCCCGCTTTCGCAACGCACACTGCGGAACATCGATTAAACGCCTTCCTTGTCCCTCAAGCGTTGCGCGTGTTCGAGCGTGACTTCTTCACCACGTGAAGGCAGCACTGGCTCGCCGCCGCGTGTGGCTGAACGACTTTTTCGTCCCGCGGTCGGCAACGCCAAACCACGCCGCGCCAAAGCCGAGAGCACTTGTCCAGCAGGGCCGCCTTCGCGCTGGGCCAATTCTTTTGCCGCCTGCAAAACGTTATCTTCAATGTCCAAAGTTGTTCTCATACATCTGATGCTGTTGAATCACAGCATCGCTGGCAAAATCGTATTAGCTGCGATCATCCACTTTCAAGAAATGTTTTACACGCGAAGATAAAATTTTCTGCGACGGAATATAGTTGGCGATGAACTCGCGGCGAAATTCGCCAAAAGTTCCTGCCGCAATGTGTTTGCGAATGTCCGCCATGACTTCCAAATACATGTGCGAGTTGTGAACGCTGACCATCCGCAGGCCGAGAATTTCATTCACGTTAAGCAAATGACGGAGATAAGCGCGCGTGAAATTTTTGCAGGCAAAACATTCGCAGCCTTCTTCCATCGGACGAAAATCCGCTTTCACTGCACCGCCTTTGACATTGTAAGTTCCTTTGCGAGTGAAAGCTGTTCCGTTGCGGGCGACGCGTGTCGGCAAAACGCAATCGAACATGTCCACGCCGCGAGCCACTAGTTCCACGAGTTGAGCCGGAGTGCCGAGTCCCATGGCATAACGAGCTTTGTTCGCAGGCAAAAACGGTTCAGCCATTTCGACGGCCTGCATCATCTCGTGTTCTGGCTCGCCGACGCTCACGCCGCCAATGGCGTAGCCATCGAAATCCAGATCCGTAATTTGTTTGGCACACGATTCGCGCAGCGCCGCGTTGTTCGCGCCCTGCACAATTCCGAAAATCATTTGCCCATCCGCACGTGGCTGTTCACGACATTCCTTGGCCCAACGAATGGTTCGTTCAACGGCGGCGTAAAGTTCTTTCGACGTGCAGCCGTGCGGTGGACAATCGTCGAAACACATTGCGATGTCAGAACCGAGAATGCGCTGAATCTCCATCGCTTCTTTTGGTCCGAGAAAAAGCAGCGAGCCATCGAGATGCGAACGAAATTCCACTCCGTGCGGTTTTATTTTCCGAATTTTGGCGAGACTGAAAACCTGAAAGCCGCCGCTGTCCGTCAGAATCGGCAAACTCCAGTTGATAAATTTGTGCAGGCCGCCCGCTGCTTTGATGATCTCCAATCCCGGACGGATATTCAGATGGTAAGTGTTGCCGAGGATGATTTTCGTTCCCATTTCCAGTAGTTCGCGCGGATCGAGCGCCTTCACGCTGCCTTGCGTTCCCACGGGCATGAACACAGGCGTTTCAATAATGCCGTGAGGAGTTTTCAATCGGCCAAGCCGCGCTTTGGAACTGGAATCCGTTTTAAGTAATTCAAACATCCGCGCGCCAATAAGCCACGAAAGCGAGGTTGCGGACAAGAACTTCTGCGTTGTATGTGGTGCCGGGCGCGCTGGCGCAACATCTGCTAAATGCCCCAACGACCTGGTACGAGTGCAGGAAAAGACTCAACCAGAGAAAAAACTAGAACAAAAGATAAAGCTGATTGAGCCAAATCCATTTCACACCTGTATTTCGACAGGCTCATCCAAGTTCTAGGCATGGATTACTTAAGCTCATGTAAAAATTAATTCGGGACATTGCGGAAAATAAAAAATGAATTCGTCCACCAAACCGCTTCGCATCTTGTTCGTTGAAAATTCGGACGAAGATATGGCGCTGATTTTGGCCGAATTATGTCTCGGCGGATACGAGCCGGTATTCGAGCAAGTGATGATTGACCGTGAGATGCGAACTGCGCTCCAGAAAACCTGGGACGTTATTCTATGCGGCCATTCATTGCCTCAATTTGATTCTTCCAACGCGCTTCGCCTCTTCAAAGAAACCGGCCTGGAAATTCCGTTCATCATCATTTCTGGAGCGATGACGGAAGAACTCGCGGCGCAAGCGATGAAAGCCGGGGCGCACGATTATCTCAGTAAAAATAATTTAGTAAGGCTGATTCCAATTATCCAAAGAGAATTACACCATGTGGATCTGCGCATGAAACACAAGCGAGCCGAGGAAGCTCTTCGCGAAAGCGAAACCCACCTGCGGTCTGTTGTCGCAGCCACGCCGGAATGCGTGAAGATTATTGACCGGGACGGCCTGCTAATTGAAATAAATCAGGCCGGTTTGGAAATGATCGAAAGCAGCGATCCAAGTTCAGTTAAAGGAGCATGCGTCTATCCAATCATTGCGCCGGACTATCGCGATGCCTTCCGCGAATTAAACGAAAAAGTCTGTCAAGGTCAGCGAGGCACCCTTCAATTTGAATTGATCGGTTTGCGTGGGACGCGGCGCTGGATGGAAACTCATGCCGTCCCGATCCGAAATCCTTCAGATGGCACCCTTCGCCAATTGGCCATCACACGAGACATCACTGCGCGCTTGAGTTTGGAAGCGCAATTGCGGCAGGCGCAAAAAATGGAATCGGTCGGGCAACTCGCCAGCGGCGTTGCTCACGATTTCAATAATATTCTCACCATCATTCAAGGCCACAGTTCTTTGATGCTTTCGTCTGAAACTTTGAAACCAAACGAACGCGAGTCGGCCCAGCAAATTTCCCTCGCGTCCGAGTGCGCGGCAAATTTAACGCGCCAGTTGCTCACGTTCAGCCGCAGACAAATCATTCAAACCTCCGCGCTGGATCTGAATAAAGTCGTCAGCGGAGTCAGTGAGATGCTTCGCCGTCTCTTGGGAGAAGACATTTGTCTTCAGGTCCATTTCGCATCGGACGTTCCTGCAATTCTCGCCGACCACGGAATGATCGAACAAATCCTGATGAATCTGGCGGTCAATTCACGCGACGCCATGCCGAAAGGCGGTCATCTGAATATCAGCACTTCCACTCTTCTCGTCGATAACGCTTACCTTCAACAGAACCCGGAAGCCTTCCTTGGAGAATCGATTTGTTTGACTGTGACTGACACCGGCTGCGGAATTCCGGCAGAAAATTTAGCGCGCCTTTACGAACCGTTCTTTACGACAAAACCCGTTGGGCTGGGGACCGGGTTGGGACTGGCTACCGTTTACGGAATCGTCAAACAACATTCTGGCTGGATGAAGGTGCAGAGCGAAGTTGGAAAGGGCACTACCTTCCAAATTTATTTTCCAGGCAGCAAAAAAAAGAAGGTCAAACTTGAAATTTCCACCGAACGTTTCTCACTTCGCGGTGGGACGGAAACAATTTTGTTGGTCGAGGATGAATCTCCGGTTCGAAACATTGTGCGGCAAATTTTGAAAAAACTTGGCTACTCCGTTCTCGAAGCAGAATCAGGTGTAAGCGCAATCAAAGTTTGGAAACAAAATCGGGACAAAATTCATCTGTTGCTGACCGACATGATGATGCCCGACGGAATGTCGGGCCGGGAACTGGCCGAGATCGTGCAATTTGACCGGCCTGAAATCAAAGTGATTTTTACGAGCGGCTATAACGCGGAAATTGTGGGCAAAGATTTTACTCTTTACGAGGGTTTGAATTTTCTACAAAAGCCTTATCAACCGAAGAAATTAGCCAAAGCGCTCCGCGATTGTTTGGATAACACTTTGGTTTCCGTCTGAAGCCAACCTCACTTCTTGACGGTGGTGTTCTCCGCCATCCAGCGCACATCCACCCCGGAATTAGGATTCGCGGTGTCATTGAGTTTCAAGGCGCCGGTGTAAGTGACTGCGGCTTTTATTTTTGTTCCACGCCACTTGTGGATTTCCGAATGTCCATCGGCAAAAGAAAAGCCGCACGCGCCGTTATGATAACTGGCGGGAAAATCAATAATCTGTTCGCCCCCGGGTGGATCCGTTGGCGTGGCACCAGTGCAGGCGACCGCAAAAGCGCTGTCGTTGATGCTGTCTGGATGTTCATCCACGAACACAAAGGTTTTGGAAGGATTGGAGATCGACGTGCCCTTTTCGTAGGTGCGCCAGACATTTTGCGTCGCCGGAGGATTCCCCGCGTAAGTCTTGTTCAGCCATGATCCCCAGCCAAAAACCTGGCTCATTGAATTGCTTCGCACGCGTGGCAATCTTTTGGTACCGACAACCACAGTCGATAGATCCGCCGGACACTTGAAGATGAAATAGTTCTTCCCGGCGTAAGGCCAGAGCGGGCTTTTGACCATGTCCTGGTTGATATCCCAGTGCGAAGCAGACACCGCGATAGTAAAATCAACATTGCCGCTAATCCAATTCGGGCGGTTGGGCATGCCATCCTGGGCGGCAATTAACCGATCGGAATTGTCATCACCATATAACCTCCAGGCCAAAGTGAGCTGTTTGGTGTTGCTCATACACATGATGCCTTGAGCTTTAGTCTTGGACTTGGCTAGAGCCGGCAACAATAATCCTGCGAGAATGGCGATGATGGCGATAACCACCAATAGCTCAATCAAAGTGAAAGCGCGGGCGACAATTCTTTTGGAAGAACGGAAGGGGCTTTGCATGAACTGACTTTGAGCGAAAAATTTATCAAAGTCAAACGGCGGATAAAATACCCAGAACCCTGGTGGAAACGTCCTCCATCTTCAGGAAAGTCAGATCGCCCCCGCGCTGTTTTAATTCCACGTCGCCTTTGGCCAAAGACTTTTCTCCGATGGCGATGCGGATTGGGAAACCCACTAAATCAGCATCTTTAAATTTCACACCAGGCCGTTCGTCGCGATCATCGAGAATCACGTCCACTCCTTGAGCGGTCAGATCGCTGTAGATTTTTTCCGCAAGCACCATCACCGCACTCTCTTTTGCGACACCCAAAGGCGTGATGCAAACCTGATAAGGCGCAACACTGAGCGGCCAGATAATTCCATCTTTGTCATTCGATTGTTCAATGATCGCTTGCAACGTCCGCGTCACACCGATTCCGTAACAGCCCATCACGGCGGGTTGCTGTTTGCCGGACTCGTCGAGATAAAGCGCATGCAAAGCCTCCGTGTATTTCGTGCCCAGTTTGAAAACGTGTCCAACTTCGATCGCGCGCCGCACTTTCAAGGGCTGGCCGCATTTGGAACACGCCTCGCCCACTTGAACCAATCGCAAATCAGCCCATTGCTTCACCTGAATATCTCGATCCACCGAAACGTTTCGCCAATGGAAGCCATTTTCGTTCGCACCCGTTGTCATAGAATTAAGACCGCGCAAACTTTCGTCCGCATACAGCGGCAAATCTTTTACCGCAACCGCGCCCAGACTGCCGGGATGCGCTTTCAAGGCGTTAAAAATTTCCTCGGCCGTTGCGGCCCGAAATGTGGCCGTACCCAAAGTTCCAACCAACTTCGCTTCGTTCACCTGATGATCACCGCGCATCAGGACGACGACTGGTTTGTCGGCAACGATGTAAACCAGCGTCTTGATCTGGCGCGCGGCTGACACATTGAAAGGGGTGTTCGATAGATCTTCAATCGTCTTAACGCCGGGCGTGGCGAATTTTTCCACTGCGACCGTTGAATCTGATACCTCTGATGGAGCAATCTGCGAGGTGGCTTTCTCGATGTTCGCCGCATAATTGCAGCCCTCACAATAGACGACTTCATTTTCGCCTGTCTCTGCCGGAACCATGAATTCATGTGAAAATTTTCCGCCCATCACGCCAGTGTCCGCTTCGACCGGAATCGCTTTCAATCCGCAACGCTGAAAAATTCGCGCATAGGCATCGTACATTTTTTGATAACTCCCCTGCGCCGCGTCATCGCTCACATCAAAACTGTAAGCATCCTTCATGATAAATTCCTTGGCGCGCATCAGTCCAAAGCGCGGACGAATCTCATCACGAAATTTTGTTTGCACCTGGTAAAAATTTTTCGGCATCTGGCGATAGGAACTGATTTCGCCGGCGACTAAAGTCGTGATAACTTCTTCGGCGGTGGGACTAAGAATCCATTCTTTTTTCGCGCGATCGCGGACTTTGTAGAACACATCGCGCATCGTTTCGTAACGTCCACTTTGCTGCCAGATGTCCGTCGGTTGTAACGCGGGCAGCAAAACTTCAAGCGCACCAGTGCGATCCATTTCTTCGCGAACTATTTTCTCAATCTTGCGCAGAACGCGCAATCCGAGCGGTAGGAAAGTGTAAAGCCCGCCTGCCAATTTGCGGATTAATCCAGCGCGCAATAAAAGTTTATGCGACAGAATCTCCGCATCTGAAGGAGATTCTTTTAATGTAGGAATTAAAGCCTGCGTCCATCTCATAATTGAAATTGTAAAAAACAAAACGCCGAGACGGTTCTCTGCGCCTCAGCGTCTCTGCGGTTTAGAAATTATTTCACCGTGTTGACCAACGGCGTGAGTCCTTGAATCCGAACTTCCAACCGATCGCCCGATTCAATCGGCCCGACGCCGCTCGGCGTTCCCGTCACGATTACATCACCCGGCAACAGCGTCATGTTGGTCGAAACAAAACTCACGATTTGGAAGCAGTTGAAAATAAGCTGGCTCGTGTTGGAGTTTTGCCGAAGCTGCCCGTTTTGAAATGACTGAATGGTCAAATCATGCGGGTCAATTTTCGTTTCGACGTAAGGCCCGAGTGGCGTGAACGTGTCGAATGATTTTGCCCGCGCCCATTGGCTTTCCGAATTTTGAATTGTGCGATCACTGATGTCCTGGGCAGCGGTGTAACCAAAAATATAACGAGCCGCCGCTGCTGGCGTGACATTACGAACACGTCTGCCGATGACCACCGCCAGTTCCGCTTCGTAATCGGTACGATGCTTTTGAAAGGGAATTTCAATTTTTGCGCCGTCGGGAATAAGCGAGGTCGTCGCTTTCAACCAAAACAGCGGTTCCTTTGGCAGCGGCTTGCCGGATTCGCGGGCATGATCGGCATAGTTCAATCCAATCGCGATAATTTTTGATGGCACGACCGGCGTTAAAGTTTTCAGTCCTTTAAACGAAGTTGGTTTTTTGTCGAACGAAGGCGAACCAAAAACATCTCCATGCAATTTGAAGAGTTCTCCGTCCACCACTTTCGCGTAGAAGATGTCGTCGCCTTTTTGGAATCTGCCAATAGCTGCCATAAAGTGCGCGTATGCTTAACAAAAACTCATTGTCTCTCGCAAGCCGAATCTAAAAAAGTGGAACGATAGACCTGCGGGCGGCTCAAATGAGGAGAAAAGTAACACAATTTGATGTCCCGGATTTCCCTCGCGGTACCCGCCCACACCGGCAATGACTTCAATCGGTTAAATGGAACTGCCACCCGATACCCGAGAGCCGTTGCAAATTGCAACGTTTCCTTTGACTCTGCTCTTTCCTTTGTTAAATTCGCGCCTCGTTTGTCGGATTTCCCAAATACGATAATAACTCAAAAGATAGTTTTTTTAATTTATGGCTAAAGCAACTCGGTCAGTGAAAAAATCCAAGTCTCACAAATACGTTTACACTTGGGGCAACAAAAAAGCCGACGGCAATGGTTCGATGAAACCGTTGCTCGGCGGCAA
>JBDSLX010000372.1:0-15634 GCA_039916145.1 Verrucomicrobiota bacterium
ATTTCTTTTCCCGCTTTGCACAGATCTTCGAGTTCGATTTTCGGATAGCACCATTTGCAGACCGAATGGTTGACGCGTCCTTTGAGTCCCGCCCCGAGAGATTTTTCAGCGGCATTTAATCGAAAGGAAAGGTTCGATGCGGCGAAAAGGGCAGATGCTCCGGCAACTTTGCGTAGAGCAGAACGGCGGGAAATGTTTTGACTCATAAAAGTGGATTAATATTTCCAATCGAAAGCGTTTTTCTTCAACGCGTAGATGTAGCCGACGAACAAAATGCCAAGAAAAGAAATCATGGAACCAAAAATCAGCGGGGCGTTTTCGACGAGCATTTGCCGATACACGACCGCCCACGGATAAAGGAAAACCACTTCAATATCAAAAAGGATGAAGAGCATCGCGACCAAATAAAATTTTACCGACATGCGAGTCTGGCCTTCGCCGATGGGCAACATGCCGCATTCATAGGGCGTGTTTTTGATTTTGGTTTCGCGCCGGTTTTTGTTCGCCCATTTGCCGACGACTGAGGACAGAATTAAAGTCCCGGCGGCGAAACCGATGGCGACTAGACCGAGAATCAGAACAGGGATGTATTGCTGAAGCTGCGAATCCATGGAGCGAAGTTAAGAATGAGAGCGGGAGTTGGCAAGCGAAACCAGCGCCGACTATGGCACAGCCGATAATTTTTCAAAACTCTCCTCGATAAAGGTGGTGTTTTGGATGCGCGCCAGTTTGGCGTAAAGGCCGTTTCGTTCCAGCAATTCTTCGTGGCTTCCACACTCAATGATTTCTCCGTGACGCATGACGAGAATTTGATCCGCGTTGCGAATGGTGCTGAGCCGATGAGCGATGACGAAACTGGTGCGATTGGCCATGAGCCGTTCGAGGGCTACCTGGATTAATTTCTCCGTCGCGGTGTCAACGCTCGCGGTGGCTTCGTCGAGAACGAGAATCGGCGCATTTTTCAAAAGAGCGCGCGCGATGCTGACCCGCTGCTTTTCGCCGACACTGAGTTTCACGCCACGTTCGCCCACTCGCGAATCGTAGCCGTTCGGCAAATGGGTGATGAACTCATGACAATTCGCGGCGCGAGCAGCGGTGAACAATTCGTCGTCGGTGGCGTCGAGCCTTCCGTACAAAATATTTTCGCGAACGGTGCCGTTGAACAAAAATGCCTCTTGCGAAACGACGCTGATTTGCGCGCGCAACGATTCCAGTGAAACGTCGGCGATGTTTTGTCCGTCGATTGTGATCCTGCCGGAAGTGGCTTCGTAAAATGCGGGAAGCAAATTGACCAAAGTGGATTTACCCGCGCCGGTTGGACCGACGAGGGCGACCATTTCTCCCGGTCTCGCGCGCAACGAAACGTTCCGCAACACTGATTTATCTTCTCCATAACTAAAGCCGACGTTTTCGTAAACGACTTCGCCTGAGACATTGCGCAAATGATTTTGCCGACTGATTCCAACGCGCTCGGTGATTGCATCCAAAATGTCGAACACCCGTTCGCCGCCCGCGCGGGCCGCCTGCAACATTTGGTTCAGGCCGTGCAATCCCCTGATCGGTTCGTAAAACAGCACGAGATAAAATAGAAAGCCGATCAATTTTCCGACGGTCAATGTCCCGTTCAGAACTTGTTGTCCACCGACCCAGAGAACCAAACCCATGCCCAGTGACGCGGCAAAAGTCATGGCCGGAGAATACATCGCCCAGACTCGCATCACGCCCAATGTTCCGGTGCGCAAGTCATCCGCGCGGCTGGCGAAACGTGCGTCTTCGTGCGGTTCGCGGGCGAAAGATTTTATCTGGCGAACGCCCTGCAAATTATCCATGAGCAACGCATTCATCGCGCTGGCGGATTCGCGTTGCGCGCGATAACGCCGATGCGCCGTAAACGTGTACCACATCGCGCCGCCCGCCAGAATCGGCAGCGGAACCAGCGCGACGGACGCAAGGATTGGATTTGTGACAAAAAGAATAATGAGCACGCCGATGATGCTCAACACGGCGACCGTGCCTTGTTCGGTTCCATCAATCAAAAGGCGTTCGACCGAATTCACATCTTCGATCACGCGCGTCATCAAATCGCCCGAAGCGCGTTGATCAAAATAATTTACCGGAAGGCGCTGCAGTTTCCCGTAAACCTCGCGGCGCATATCGTAAATGACGTTTTGCTCGAAAGTGTTGTTGATGCGAATGCGAATGCTGTTGAAAAATTCGCGCAGAAAAAAAGCGCCGATTAACGCAAGCATCGCCGGAGTCAGCATCGCGATTTGCTTTTTGCCGATCACATCGTCGATGACGAACTGCGTAAGTTTTGGATAGGCGAACGAAAGTGCAAGTGACATCAGCGCGCAGAAAATCGTGCCGAACGCCATCAGTTTGTAAGGCTTCAGGTAAACGGAAACGCGCCGGACAATTTCCCAGGTCGAGCGCGATTTGGATTTGAAAGTCGGATCGGAATTGGTTGAAAGATGCGGATGTCGTAACATGTTTTTAATTTTTCAAGCGCGACATCTGTAACTCAGAACCGTCGAAGATTCAATGAAGCTTGCAAAACGAGAGACGCGGTTTCTTGTCGCTGAGAATTTACACGTGCAATTTCGCAGGAACCGGTTAATTTTTGGCCTAGCGCATGGCTGTCGAAATTGACACAAAACAAATCGCCGTAGTGCGGGGGGAAGTGCAGTCGATTTACCAAACGATCTTTCCACAGGGCAACAATGCTTTCGTCCCGGAGGTTTTCGGCTGGGCGCAAGACTGTTTCACTGGCAAACACCATGACTACCAGTCCATCGACGCGCGTTATCACGATTTAGAACACACCTTGCAAGGAACACTTTGCATGGCGAGGCTTTTGCGCGGTTGGCATTTCGCCCAAGCCGAACCGGTCCTGACCCAGAGCATGTTCGAACTGGGAGTGCTCGCGATTTTGTTGCATGACACAGGCTATTTAAAAAAACGCGGAGACAACGAGGGGACGGGCGCGAAATACACTTTAATTCATGTGGACCGCAGCAGGCAATTCGCCGAGGAGTTGATGAGCGATAAAAAGTTTTCCGCGCAAGAAATTAAATCCGTGCAAAACATGATCTGCTGCACTGGCATCAATGTTGATCTGTGCTCCATCCCCTTTCAAAACGACGTGGAACAGCGCACCGGTTTCGCTTTGGGCACGGCTGATCTGCTCGGCCAAATGGCCGCTAAAGACTATATCGAAAAATTGCCCATCCTTTATTCCGAATTCGCCGAAGCCGCTCGCTACAACACGGGCAAAACACGGCCTGGTGCGGTGTTCACCAGCGCGGAAGATTTACTTCAGAAAACGCCGTTCTTCTGGGAAAAGTTTGTTCGACCCAAAATCGAAAATGATTTTCAGGGTGTTTATCGTTTCCTCAATAATCCTTATCCAGACGGGGAGAATTTTTATATCGACCGCATCGAACAGAATATTTTTCGCCTTCGCCAGCAACTTCAGTAACGTTCGCATGAAATACACAGCGCTTTTGCTTTCGCTTTTATTCGCAGTCACCACAGACGCGAAAGAACCAGTTGCGCTTCGGATGGTTCTTGCTGGAGTAGAAAAGGAATATCCAAATCTACTTGAGCTTTATAAACATCTGCATGCGCATCCAGAGCTTTCATTACACGAGGACAAAACGTCGCAGCGCGTGGCAGAGGAATTGCGCCGCATTGAAGGAATTGAGGTAACCACAAATGTAGGCGGATACGGCGTGGTCGGCGTTTTCAAAAACGGGAGCGGACCAACCGTTCTTGTGCGTTGCGATCTCGACGGGTTGCCGGTGAAAGAACAAACCGGCTTGCCTTACGCGAGCGTCGCCATGACCAAGGACGATTGGGGCAAGGAAGTTCCTGTTATGCACGCTTGCGGACACGACGTCCACATGACCTCGCTCATCGGCACGGCGCGCGTTCTTACTCAGCTCAAAGAGCAATGGAGTGGGACAATTGTTTTCATCGGCCAGCCAGCGGAAGAACGTGTCGGCGGCGCGAAGATGATGCTCGCCGACGGATTATTCACGCGCTTTCCAAAACCGGATTATTGTCTTGCGCTCCATGACGCGGCGGATTTGCCCGCGGGCACGGTCGGTTACGTGCCGGGCTTTGCGCTGGCAAATGTTGATTCCGTGGACATCACCGTGCGCGGCGTCGGCGGACACGGCGCGTATCCGCACACGACGAAAGACCCGATTGTCCTCGCGGCGGAAATCGTGGTTGCGCTCCAGACCATTGTCAGTCGCGAGATACAACCGGGCGAACCTGCGGTGGTGACGGTCGGTTCCATCCAAGGCGGCACCAAGCACAACATCATTCCCGACGAAGTGAAACTCCAACTCACCTTGCGCTCCTACGCCGAGGAAGTTCGTCAGCAAACCATTGCCGCAGTGAAAAGGATTGTGCATGGCCAGGCGTTGAGCACAGGAGTTCCAGAGAATCGTTTGCCGGAAGTGAAGTTCAGCGAAGATTATACTCCCTCGACCTACAACGAACCGAAACTTACGCAACGCCTGGCGGGCGCGTGGGAAAACTGGCTCGGCGCGACAAACGTCATCAAAGCGAAGCCGACGATGGGCGGTGAAGATTTCAGCCAATACAGCCGAACACCGGAGAAAATTCCTTCGTGCATTTTTTGGGTTGGCGCAGTGGAGCCGAAGCTTTTTGCCGAAAGTAAAAAAACGGGAAATCCTTTGGCGTCATTGCATTCACCCTACTTCGCGCCTGTGGTTGAACCGACCATCAAAACCGCCATTACCGCCATGTGCGCCTCGGTGCTGGAATTGACGGGGAAGAAATAAATATTATCCCCAACGGCATTGGCGCTACCGCCATTCTAAAGCACTAGTTTGTAACCAACGCCATGCACGGTCAGGAGATGCTTTGGAACTTCGCCGTTGTCGCCTAATTTTTTCCGAAGTTGCACGACAACCTGATCCAGCGTGCGCGTGGTTCCATAATAATTGTAGCCCCAAATTTCGGTCAGCAGCCGGTCGCGCGAGAGAACCTCGCCGGGATGCGCACGGAAAAATTGCAGGAGTTTCAATTCCTTTGCCGTTAATTCGTGGCAAATTTTTTCGCGCCGGAGCAGAAATGTTTTCGGCTCAATGCTCGCGCTCCCGATCCGAAACACCGCTTCAGAATTTTCACTTGAGACAGGCCCGGCGCGTCGCAGCAATGCGTGAATCCGGGCCAGCAATTCACGCAGACCAAATGGTTTTGTGACATAATCGTCAGCGCCCAACTCCAGCCCGACCACTTTATCAATCTCCTGTCCTTTGGCCGTGAGCATCAAAACGGGTGCCGCAATTTTTTTCGCACGAAGTTGCTTGCAAACATCGTAGCCGCTCAGTCCCGGCAGCATCACATCGAGAACAATGAGATGCGGTTGAGTTTTAAAAACCATATCCAGCGCGGTATCGCCGCGATTACAAACCGCAACTTCAAAACCTTCGCTCTTTAAAATTTCTTCGAGTCCAAGCGCGATATGCGGATCGTCCTCAACCACTAAAATCTTTG
The DNA here is from genome assembly GCA_039916145.1 of Verrucomicrobiota bacterium. Taxonomy (GTDB): domain Bacteria; phylum Verrucomicrobiota; class Verrucomicrobiia; order Limisphaerales; family CANJXF01; genus CANJXF01. The sequence goes on from JBDSLX010000372.1 coordinate 5,533, forward strand.
TTTTCATGCAAGTTTGGGAATTCGCAAACAGAAACAACTGCCGCCGCCATGGCGTGGTTCGTACGTGACATCGCCCCCATGAGCGCGGGCAATTTGTCGCGCCAGCGTCAAGCCAAGACCAGAACCTTGAATGCCGCAGCTCAACGAATCGTGCGCGCGATAAAATTGTTCAAAAATTTTTCGTTCACAGCCAGGTGGCACACCCGGCCCGCGATCCAGCACTTTCAAAATCCCGGCGTTGGCCTCCGCAGCAATTTCTACGGAAATTTCTTTGGCGTTGCCGGAATATTTTTCCGCGTTCGAGAGCAAATTGACGACGATTTGCGACAACGCATCGCGGTCGCCGGAAACGAAAACCGGCGCGTCCGGCAAAACCAAATCCAGTTTAAAACTATTCGACTCAACGTGCGGACGGTAAATCTCGACCGTCTCACGAACGAGCGTGGTGAAATCGCACTTCAGAAAATTGTATTTTCTTTCACCGCGCTCCATGTGAGAAAAGTCGAGCACGTTGTTGATCAGCCGCGTCAGCCGCGCGGTTTCGGCAGTGATGATGTTGAAATAAGAGCGTCGCTTGGCTTCATCTTCCACGCGGCCTTCGGCGAGCAAATCAGAAAACATTCGGATGGAGGTCAACGGCGTTTTCAATTCGTGCGAAACATTGCTGACGAAATCGGTCTTCTGCCGCGCCAGAATTGCCTGACGTTTCAAGTCGCCGAAAATCAAACCGCCGCCAATGGCTATCGTCAAAACCAGCATTCCAATAATCAGCCCCAAACTGACGATCAATTTGCGTGCCGCCTGCTGGAGCTTCGCCGGGTTTAGCAAATACGCGGAAACCTCCCAATGCGGCAGGGTCGGCCCGATTTCGGTGGCGACGAACGGATGCTTCCACTTTGCCTGGAAGCCGGGATGGGAAATCACCGCGGGCCTTGCTTTGTCGTCCAGAATGGCGACACAAATTTCCTGGCGCAACGCGGGTTCCAGTTTTTCCAACAATACTTTCAAATCGTTTTGCACAGCGGGGACCGAGAGTTGCGCTCCGAAAATCAGCCGACGATCGCGCGATGGACGATGCCAGACCAGGAGGCTCAGTTTGTCTTCCACAAATCGTGCGAGCATCCCTTCCGTTTCTTCGCCAATTAATTGTCGAAACTCCGCTTCGGACGGCGCGACCTTGGAAACATTTTGAAACTCTTCTTTGTCTTTGGCGGGAGCAGCGTTTTGCACGTTGGGCGGTTGTTGAGGAGTGACGACACGCTGTTGGGTTTTACTGTTATAGGAACTTTTTGTTTTTGCCGAATTTTGCGCAGTGTTTTCTGAGGCGGCGACCGATTTCATTTTGCTCGCTTGCCCTTGATCCTGATTGGATCGGGCTTCCGCCAACTGCACTTCAGCTTTCGCGTTCGCATAGACTTCCGCGATTTGTTGATTGCCGAGAAATAAATTGTTGAACGCGCAAAACATTTGGGCTTCGGGACGGCTGTTGGGTTGCGGCGACAAAAGTTCCCCATTTAAAGTCACAACAAAACCGACTTCGGCATAAGGCCATTCATGCCGAATCTGATCGTCGAAAGTTTTCGCGACACGATTTGCGTCCTGATCGCGCAGCAAAGTTTCCACCTGTTGAACAAATTCGCGCTGGCGATCGGCGAGCAAACTTTGCGCGTCGCGGGCGACTGAATCAGCGACGCCCTGGTAAAGGATCGACTGCTGACGCTCAATCACAAATTGCTGGTCGCGCAACGAACGAATCGCCAGATAAGCCAGGAGCAGGCTCGGAATAAACACCGCCAGCACGAACACATACGCGACTTTCTTCATTTGCTTTGTGTTGGGAATAACTCATATCCGCTTTCTACTCCAAGCTCATTCAATCAGGAACGAGACACTGACGCTGGCGGAAACGCTGATTTGTCCGGCGGCAAAAGAATCTTCGGAGTTATCCGAAGGCGCGGAGGCGCTGCTGATATTCTGACTCGTATTGCTGTTGAAGTTTACCAGGTTTCCGTAACCGCGATAACTCCACAGGTTATCGGTGGCGCTGATGTTGTAAGGCTTGCCGAGCTTCACGCCCAATTCAGACACGAGTGCTTCTGCTTTTTCTTTCGCCGCGCGAACGGCCATGGCGCGGGCCTGATCGCGATACTTCCGCAATTGGGTCGTGCGAAAATCCACGTCGTTCACCCGATTGACGCCGTTGGTGAGCAAGCCAGTTAAAACCGCTTGAAAATTGGTGACGTTCGTCAGGCGGACCTTCACGGATTTTTGCACAATGTAAGCCGTTGGAACAATGCGAGGACGATCGTTGTAATCATAATCCGGTTGAATGCTGATGAAATCCGTTTGCACGTCGCTTTCCTTAATGCCGCTAACCTTGAGGAACTTCAGCGCCTTTGCGATTTTCTCATCGTTTTCCAAGCGGGCAGGATCGAGTGTCGCACTTCGCGTTTCCACGGAGACGGCCAGCCAGATTTCGTCCGGCGCTACTTTAACTTCCGCCGAACCAGAGACATTGATCTGCGGCGGCTGCGGCGCAAATTGACCAAAGGCATTCGCGAATGAGCAAATGGATAAGAAAAGAACCGCGGCAAATTTGAATTTCATAGTGAAGAAATTTTGCATTTTGTTGATGAGATTTATTTCGAATTACGCGTGTTGTAGGATTCTGATTGCAACGACTTGCGAAAGCTCTTGTCGTATTGGCCGTTTCCAATCTGGTTCTGGCGCTCCTGCAGGTTTTGAATTTCCTGTTTCAACTGCGTCTGCGCGCTGGCCGGAGCTGTCTTTGCGCACTCTTGCAGAGCCAGGGTTTGCTGCGACAATCTTTCCTGGGCGGCTTTAAAATTCTTTGCGTCACAGAAAGCGAGCGCCTCATCTTTTGCGACCGCTGTAACGACCAACTCTTTTTGAGCGGCGATTTCCTGGCGCATTGATTTCGCAGCGACTTTGGAATCTTTGGTGTAACGCACGGTGGCATTCTGGCTGACACTTTCTCTGCGCCCGCCGTTGAGATCATCGACGTAGGAAATGTTCACCTGTGCGATTTCGCTCTTCTCACGTTCCACCTGACATTTCAGAAACAGGTAGCGTTGTTGTCCGCTGGCAAACTGGCTCAGCTTCACCACCGCCGTTTGTCCCTCAAATTTTTCTGGACGCCCAATCAGACCAATTGGCTTCACGCCATTTGGACAAATAATTTCAATTCGGATTTCGCGTGCCGCGACCGTGATGAGTTCGCCGAGTTCTTTGGCGAAAATTTCAGAAAGCTTTTCAGTGTCCTGGACGTAGTAATAATTTGCGTCGCTCGCTTCCGCGAGGCCGGCCATCAAATCCTCGTTGTAATCATCGCCGACGCCAACGGTGGTGACAGCTATTCCGCGTTCAGACAATTGACGGCCCAACCGCCGCAATTCAGCCGGGCTTTTTGGTCCAACGTTGGCCAGTCCGTCTGAAAGCAGGATTACGCGATTGATCCGTTTAGCGGAAAAATGCTTTTCCAATTCTTCAGCACCAGCTTGAACGCCAGCATACAAAGCCGTGCTGCCGCCAGCCTGAATTTGGCTGATGCACGATTTGAGGCGTTCCGCGCCGTCAACTTTTTGGGCGGGAAAAAGAACTTCGACAGAATCGGAATAAGTCACAACAGAGATAAAATCGTCTGGCCCAAGGCGGTCCACCAGTTGCATGGCGGCCTGCCGGGTTTTTTCAATTTTCGCGCCGCTCATCGAACCTGATTTATCGAGGACGATAGCGAGGTTCAACGGCGTACGTCGGCGGTGATCGCCTTTGAGACGAGTTGCCGCGAGGTCGATTTTTACCACAACTTCCTGTGGCGAACCCGACAGGATAAATTCCTGTTCCGGTTCAAGTTTGAGGCGCAACGTTTCTCCAGCGTGAAGGTTGAAAGCCAACCCGCCCGCCAGACTGAGGGCAAAGAATAATTTATTCATGGCCACACCCTCAACCAAAAGCCTTGCCGAGTTGTCAGACTCGCGTCAAACGATTGTAAAAAAATTGTAAGGAAAAAACTGCGCTGTCACCCAGCACTGCAATCGTGAGCCGCGGGTTGATGTTCAGAATCTCAGTCTTTCCCCGCTCCATATTTCGTTCTTAGCCCCAGGTCTAAATTTGCCGGAATTTGTTACACTCATACTGTGCAATATATCTATTTTCCCGATGCAAACTTAAAAAGGTGGTTTTCGATTTGAACACACCTCCACAATTTGTGAAACGAACAAAATTTCTTGCAACGCCCAAGGCTGAAACCACTTGTTCAACCAGATTGGCCACTTCAACACGGTTCATTTCGTTTGTCATTGTTCCAATGAGATGTTTGTCTCGAATGGTTATCCTGTCCTTGGCGCTGTTCCTGGTAGATTCTTCACGAGCCAATCATCAATTTATTAGGAGTGCAAATACCACCCTACAGATGCCGCAAAATCCGCAGTCAGCAGTACTTTCCTACAGCCTGACGGATGCTTTGGGCGGACTGGTTTTTGAAAAACCAGTCGGTTTTGCGGTCGAACCCGGTGAAACAAATCGGCTTTTTGTCGTGGAAAGATTTGGTCGGATTATCGTTATCACAAACCTGGCCAACCCGACTCGCACCGTCTTTATGGACATCACAAATAAGGTTTATGCAGACTATGATATGGCTTACGTGGAAGGATTATCGAGCTTGGCGTTCCATCCGGGATACGCCACTAATCACTTTTTCTACATGACCTATACTCTGAGAACCAATGTGGGCGGGGTGTGGCAAAATCATAATCGTTTGTCCCGTTTTTCGAGTTTTGAACTGAACAACCGAGGGTCGTCGAAGTCCGAACTGCCTCTCATTACTCAATTTGACGAAGGCCCCGGACACAATATGAATGATCTGCAATTTGGACCCGACGGCTATCTTTATTGTGCGGTGGGCGACGAGGGAGATGGAGGAACGGGAGATGATTACGATAATGCGCAAAGAATTGATAAGGATTTTTTTTCCGCAATTCTTCGCATCGACGTCGATAAACTCCCGGGAAATCTTAGTCCAAATTCTCATCCCGCATCCACGACAAATTATGCAATTCCTGTCGATAACCCCTTTGTCGGCGCAACGAATTTCAATGGCATTTCCGTAAATCCGACAAATGTTCGGACGGAGTTTTACGCGGTCGGCTTTCGCAATTGTTGGCGCATCTCATTTGATCCAGCGACCGGGCGTCTTTACGAAGGAGATGTTGGCCAGCACGGGCGCGAAGAAGTTAATGTCGTTGTCAAAGGAGGAAATTATGGATGGGCCTTTCGAGAGGGCACTTTGGCCGGACCAAAAGGCGCTCCGCCACCTGCGGCTACTTTGATAAATCCAATTGTGGAATACGGCACCGGATATGGAACGAACCAGGGGTTTTCTGTAATTGGAGGCGTAGTCTATCGAGGACTGAGAATTCCTGATTTGTATGGAGCTTATATTTTCTCTGATTACGTCAGCGGAAATATCTGGATGCTTCGGTACGACGGAACCAATGCAACCCCCCGCCTCAGATTAGTCGGCCAGGCTGGCATTGCGGGGTTTGGCACGGATCCCAGCAATGGTGATGTGCTCATGGCCGATCACGAGAGTGGCACCATTTGGAGGCTGGATTTCGCAAGTTCATCCCCCGGAAATATCCCTCCCACTCTGGCCGACACCGGCGCTTTCTCCAACCTGACAACCCTGGGCGTTCACACGGGAATTTTACCCTATGACATAAATGTTCCATTTTGGTCTGACAATGGCACGAAGAAGCGCTGGTTTTCCCTGCCAGACTTAAAGTTTAAGTTGGGTTTTAATGCCGAAGGAAATTGGAATTTTCCGGCCACCACCATCTGGATCAAACATTTTGATTTGGAAATGACCAATGGCGTGCCGCAATCGGAGCGTCGCATCGAAACTCGCTTCCTCGTGCGGAACTCAAATGGGATTTATGGACTGACGTATCGCTGGGGAAATTCCACGACGAATGCCGCATTGGTGCCGGACAGCGGAATGGACGAAAATTTTTTAATCAATGATGGGGGAACCGTTCGGACGCAAGTTTGGCATTATCCGGGACGAAATGAATGTATAGCTTGCCACACACCGGTGGCGGGCTATGCGCTCGGATTCAACACTCCGCAGTTGAACCGTGATGTTAATTACGAGACTGTGACCAACCAAATTCACGCGCTCAGCGATGCGGGTTATTTCAGTTCTGCGGTGACCAATCTTCAGACTCTCCGAGCTTTAGCTTCCGCCACCAACTCCAATATCAGCCGGGAATATCGCGTGCGCTCCTATTTGTCCGCAAATTGCGTGCAGTGTCATCAACCCGGCGGAGCTGCCCAATCTTATTGGGATGCGCGCATCACCACTCCTTTGTCGCAAGCCAACATCATTAACGGGGCACTGTTTAACAACATGGGTAATCCAACGAACGTCGTGATCCGACCCGGATCGCTCAGTCAATCAATGTTGCTGACTCGTCTGGCCAATCTTGGACCTGCGCACATGCCGCCCCTGGCGACGACCGTTTTAAACAGTGAGGCGATTAATTTGGTGAGCGCGTGGATTACCAATGATTTAGCGGGCTACCAAACTTTTGCCCAATGGCAGTTGCTCTATTTTGGCTCGACTAATTCTCCCAACGCAGCGGCGCAAGCTGATCCGGATAATGATCGCGCTTCCAATTATTTAGAATATTTAGTGAGCGGCAATCCGACCAATGGCACCGACGGCTGGAAGATGGACAGTCGAAAAAACGGAACGGCCATCGAACTTTCATTTTTGCAAAAAGCGAATCGCGGATTTGAAGTGCAAGCGGCCACCAACTTAAATGCGCCGGTTGCATGGAAAATATTAGACCTCTTTCAAAACAGACCTTTTTTTTCCAGCGTTGACCGCACGAACATTCTCCAGGAACCATTCACCAACACATTCCAGAAATTTTATCGAGTCCAAGTATTTGAGCCATAAACCTCATCCGCCCTATGAAAATGAAAATCCTTCTCACCGGCGTCAGTTCTGGAATCGGTTATTATTTGGCGAAAGCTTACTTGCAAGCGGGCCACGACGTTTTTGGCATCAGTCGGCAAATTCCCGAACGGCTGATCCATTATCCCAATTTTACTTTTACTGCGCTCGACTTGCGCCGTTTCGACAAAGTTTTCCAAACACTTTCCCAAATGCTGAACGGAATCGGCACGCTCGATTTGGTAATTTTAAATGCCGGTGTTTTAGGAAAAACCGGCGACATGCGTGAACTCGAGCTTTCGGATTTTTTTGAAGCAATGGATGTTAACGTCTGGGCCAACAAAATTCTTTTGGATGAAATGTTTGCCCTGAACCTGGAGATTCGGCAGGTAGTTGCGATCTCTTCCGGGGCAGGCGTTATGGCATTTCGCGGTGCCAGTCCCTACTGCCTTTCCAAAGCCGCTCTCAATATGTTAATCGACCTTTATGCAGCGGAACGTCCGAAAACGCATTTCTCCAGCATTGCACCCTACTTGGCCAATACACCGATGCAGCAACTCATCGCCAGCTTTCCGGAAGATCTGCGTTTTCCCTTTTTTCAAACATTGAAGGATGCCAAAACAAACGGACAAATGCTTTCGCCCAGAAACGCCGCACAATCGCTGATTCAAGCCTTCGCGCTTGCATTGAACCAGCCCAGTGGATCTTTCATAAATCAAAACAGTTCTCCAAATTTGATGAAGCAAACTCCAGCGCCTCAAGCATCCTGCGAAAAAATGCGGCCAGTTCTTGTACTCGCAGAAGCCTCGTAACTCAGGATTGTCCTTCGCACATTCTATCGCCGGAATTGAGCAGGCCAAATTTCTCCTCGAATATCCATAATCACGACACCTTCAATCTGAGCCTGATTCACTTTAAGAATCAGGGGGAATCCCCATTGAAATCCGAAAGGAAACGAGGGTTATTTATTCGTGTAGAAACGTTTAGGAAAAGGAACAAGTATGAACAGAATAAAATCAATGCTAACGCTAATTGCTTTAGCGGTCATCGCAGGCACGGGATTTGGATGTTACTCGCATCATCCCGACCATCATAGCCGCAGAGTTTACGAACCGGCAGGATCGTCCCGCGAATATCGCTACGAAGGGGATCGATATCCTGACCGCTATCAGCGCGACCGTTATTACGATGATCGTTATGATGGTCGGCACCAATGGGACAACCGGAATTATCGATAAAAAATATTTTAGAAGGGGTGGCGCATGACGCCACCCTATGGAATTTCACGAAGAAAAAATCTATTCTCGCCCCTTGTGAGCTGGAAGAGATTTTAAAGGGGCATCTGTCATCCTCAATTAAAGAGCGCCAAACCTTCATCTCAAAGCACTTCAATCACCCCTTGACGGAAACTTAATCTGCTCTAATGCTCGAAACCACGACATTATGAATTCAAAAGGATTTCTGCTTTTCTCCTTGCTGGCGAACTTGGCTTTGTTGGGCACCGTCGGTTATCTCGTCACGAAAAAGGATAATTCAATTCCGACAACGCAAAAAGATTCGGTCTCATTGCCCATTGCGCAAAAGTTCAGGAGCGGGGTTAAGAAAATTCCTGACTCCGTCACTAACAATTCCGTGACACAAATCAATTGGCGCATGGTGGAGTCCGCAGATTATCAGAAATACATCGAGAACCTGCGTTCGATTGGTTGCCCGGAGGAAACCATTCGCGACATCATCACGGCGGACGTGAATAAGTTATTTGACGCGCGCCGCAAAGAAATGCGCGCGGCTTCGACGAACAAATTTGAATTTTGGAAAGCGGGCAACATGTTCAGCGGCGTGCTGAATGAAGAGAAGATGAAGCAACGGGATCAATTGAACAAAGAGAAGCGCGAGTTGCTCACCACGTTGCTCGGAGTCGCGCCGGAAGAAAAGCCGGACATAGCCAGCCTGATGGGGCCGATGGAGGATATGTTCGATTTTCTGCCGGAAGGAAAACAGGCCAAGATCATCGATCTGATGCAGAGCATGCAAACGAAGATGATGAAATCAATGAAAGACGGCGCGCCGGATGCGGGTGACATGAAAGCGATGCAAAAGGCGCAGAAGGAAATGGAGGACGAAATGGCGAAAATCCTGACGCCGCAGGAATTCGAGGATTATCAACTGCGTTTGTCGCAAACCTCGATGATGATGCGGATGCAATTGGCCAGCTTTGATCCGAACGAACAGGAGTTTCGTGACATTTTTAAATTGCAGAAGGCTTACGACAACGAATACGGCGCCATGCGAATGAGTGGCGGCGACGACGCGGAAAAAGCAAGCAAATCGAAGAAAGAAATGAACGAGCAGGTAAAGGGAATTTTAAGTCCGGAGCGTTATGCGGATTATGAACGGGCGCAGGATTACACATATCAAGGCATCGCAAAAGTGGCGCAACGCGAAGGCTTGCCGAAGGAAGCGGGCATCAAGGTTTACGACATGAAAAAAGTCGCGGAGGAAGCCGCGAAAAAAGTTCGTGACAACAAAGCGCTTTCCGCAGACCAACGCAAGACCGCACTTGAAGCCATTCGCACCGAAACCGAACGCAGCATGGGTGAGGTGTTGGGACCGAAAGCGATGGAGAGTTATCAAAAGCAACCGGGCGCATACTGGTTGCGTGGCATCAGTCCCAATCCAAAGCCCGCGACGAATTGATCAGAGCGGCAAGGCATCGCTAACTCTACTTTATTTCGGTGGGACAAAGCTGCCGCATAACCTGGTTCAACTTCGGTTTGTACGATGTGCTCCGAGACGCATGACATCCGGCGGGACGGTTGAGAATAGCCACGGTTTCAACCGTGGGTCGGATTTGGCCACGGGAAAAGTCCCGAACGGTACGGTTTGAGTTTCTTTCAGCCGTTCCTTCGGAACTCGTTTGGATTGGGTGCGCCACCCGGCGGTGAAACGCCGGGCTATTCTCATCTGTCCCTCTGGGACAAGCGCAACCGGAGTCGATGTCATTCAAAGCCATCGCATCAATGGAAAACGGAGCGCGGCGTTCACGCCGCTTCGACTTCCAAAATGCAAAAGCCCGTGTGAAACCGATCTTGTTTACGTTTCTTATTAACACCGTGGCTTTAG
>JBDSLX010000373.1:0-2807 GCA_039916145.1 Verrucomicrobiota bacterium
GAAAGCGTCGATGGCGAACTGGCGCGGAACATCGCGGAATTAAGCATGAAAGAAAATTGGCGCATGGAAGAATTACACACAGAAGAAGGCCGGATTGACGAAGTTTTCCGGAACATCACCATGCCGGACACGATTCAAAAGGAGGAACGGAAATGAGCGCCTGGGGCAACATTCGGACCATCGCAAAACGTGAACTGGGCGGATATTTTTCTTCGCCGGTGGCGTATGTGTTCATCGTTATTTTCCTGCTGCTCGTAGGATTTTTCACGTTCATGGCCGGCGGATTTTTTGAACGAGGCGAAGCGTCGCTCGGCGCGTTCTTCACGTGGCATCCGTGGCTTTATTTATTTTTAGTTCCAGCGATTGGGATGCGTTTGTGGTCAGAAGAACGGCGACTCGGCACCATGGAATTATTGCTGACCATGCCGATTACAACGTGGCAAGCCATCGTCGGAAAATTTCTCGCGTCGTGGCTGTTTCTCATCCTCGCGCTGGTGCTGACATTTCCCGTCGTCATCACGGTCAACTATTTGGGAAATCCAGATAACGGCGTCATCTTCTGCGCTTACGTCGGCAGCTTATTGCTCGGCGGAAGTTATCTCGCGATCAGTTGCATGACTTCCGCGCTCACTCGCAACCAAGTCGTCAGCTTCATTATTTCCGTCGTAATTTGTTTGTTTTTAATTTTGTGCGGCTACCCACCCGTCACAAATCTATTGCTACGACTCGAAAGTCCGCGCCTTGTCGAAACCGTCGCCGCGTTCAGCGTCATGACGCACTTCGACGGTTTTCAAAAAGGCGTTTTGGATTCGCGCGACATCATTTTCTTCCTGTCGATCATCGGTTTTTCGCTCTTCACCACGGGCGTAATTATTCGCGGACATCGGGCAGGCTAATTTCAAGGACGAGCGATGAAAAATAAACAACTCGAAACCATTCTTTACTCAACCGTCGGCGTGCTGGCGTTGTTCATCATTGTGCTGGCGTTCAACGTCATCGCCAGCGCGGCAAAAAAGCGCGTCGATCTTACGGCGGAAAAAGCCTACACGCTCTCGCCCGGGACCAAGGCGATTTTGGGCAAACTCGATTCACGCGTAACGCTTCGTTTTTATTGCAGCCAAGGCGATGAGATGCCGGTGTTCTTCAAAACTTACGCTCGTCGCGTCGAAGATTTGCTCAGCGAATATAAACAAGCGGGCAAAGGAAAAATCGTCATCGAAAAATATAATCCTACGCCCGATTCCGACGCGGAAGATTCCGCGCGGCTCAACGGCATCGAAGGACAAATGATTCAGACAGGCGAACGGATTTATCTCGGCCTCGTCATCAGTTTGCTCGACGAAAAAGCGGCGTTGCCATTTCTGACGCCCGATCGCGAACGCCTTTTGGAATATGATATTTCGCGCGCGATTGCCAAAGTCGTCACTCCAAAAAAAGCGGTGGTCGGTGTGATGAGCGCGTTCCCCGTTTTTGGCCAGCCAGCCAATCCAATGATGCAGCGCCAGGGCCAGCAAGGCCAGCAGCCGTGGGTTTTTTTGAGCGAATTAAAAAATGACTTCGATGTTAAACAGGTTGAACTGAACAGTGATAAAATTCCTGACGACATCAGTGTGTTGCTCGTTGCTCATCCGCGTGGCATCACGGACACGACGCAATTTGCGATTGACCAATTTGTTTTGCGCGGCGGCAAGTTAATCGCGTTCATCGATCCAATGGCTTACTTCGATCAGCAAAATAATCAATTCGCGCAATTCGGTGGAGGTGGCGGCAATTCGTCGTTGGATAAATTGCTGAAGGGCTGGGGCGTCGAAATGGAAACGGGCAAAGTTGCGGCGGATCGAATTCTCGGCGCGCGCAATCCGCAAGGAGGAAGTATGCCCGCCGTGTTGTTGATGAACACGAAAGCGATGAACACCAACGACATCGTGACGAGCCAGTTGAACACAATGGTTCTGCCATTTCCGGGAACTTTTTCAGGAACGCCGACGAGCGGATTGAAAGAAACAGTGTTGCTGAAAACGACTTCGGATTCGCAACTCGTCGATGGTTTGATGGCGAGCATGAGCGGCGACCAAATTTCCAAGGAGTTTAAATCTTCGGGTAAAGAATTGCCGATTGCGATTCGGCTGACTGGAAAATTTAAAACAGCGTTTCCTGATGGAGAACCCAAAGCAAAATCGGAAGACGCAGCCGAGGAGAAAAAGGACGAACCCAAATCGTCAGGAAATTCTTTGAAAGAATCGACGGCGGAAAGCGCGGTCATTCTTATCGCGGACACCGACATGTTGCAGGATCAAGTCAGCGTCGAAGTGCAAAATTTCTTTGGTCAACGGATTCTTCGCCCCATCAACGACAATTTGAATTTCGTGCAAAGCCTCGTCGAACAATTGTCCGGCGACAGCAATTTGATCAATCTTCGGAGCCGTGCTTCGATGAACCGGCCGTTCGTTCGCATCAACGAAATGAGAGCGAAGGCGGATGAAAATTATCGCAGCAAGATTAAAGAGAGGGAAGACAGCCTTGCGGAGGCACAACGAAAGTTGAACGAATTGCAACGCGCCAGCGGCGACACTGGCCAGAAATTTATTTTGTCGCCGGAACAACAGGCCGAGATTGAAAAGTTTCGCAAAAAGGAAGCGGAAGTAAAAAGCGCGCTGAAAGAAGAACGCAAAAAATTACGCAAAGATACCGACGCACTGGAATTCTGGACAAAGGTAATCAACATCGGCGCAATGCCAATTGGTGTGGCGTTCGCGGGATTGGCGCTGGCGGTGGTAAAACGTAAAAGGACTGCGGCAAAATGAATC
>JBDSLX010000374.1:0-4090 GCA_039916145.1 Verrucomicrobiota bacterium
GCGAAGAAAAGTTTTCTTCCGAAATTTCTCGGCGATGCACAAATGCGTGTTCATCGCGAACTTCGTAAGGTGTTGGATCCAAATGGCGTTTTGAATCCGGGAAAGATGTTCGATTGAAGCCCGCCGCGATACGTCGTTAAGCCGTCTTCAAGTAATCCGATAGAAATTCTTTAATGCGTGCGAGTTGGCGTTCCGCCTCGGCGAATAATTTATCACTGCCGGTCAAGTTTTTCTCCCGACTCAGTCGCTCAAGTTCGCGAAGCGAAGGAACGATCGCGGTCATGCCGCAATTGAAACTCGCGCCGCAGAGTTTGTGCGCGAAATATTGCACTTCTTCGACTGAACCGTTCTGGACCGCTTTGCCCAGACCTTCAACCAATTGGTCAGCCTGTTCAAAATAAAGCTCCATCAACTTGCGCAATTTCTCCGCGTCATCGAAGGAAACTTCTTTCAAACGTTTCAAATCAACGGGCGTTTGTTGGCCTAATGAAGCGGCGGCAAAATCCAAACCGCTCGGCGGCGTTTCGAGGGTGCGCCGATAAAAAGCCGTCTCTGCGGTTTTGTGCGGTCGCCAACGTTGGAGTGCGGCGCGCATTTCGGATTCGCTCACCGGCTTGCTTAAATAATCGTTCATGCCGGCTTGAAGACATTCGTCGCGGTCTCCTTTCATCGCGTGGGCGGTCAAAGCGATGATGTGAATGGGAGGAGTTTTTTTTCCTTTCGCGGCGCATTCTTGTTCGCGCTCGCGAATTTTTCGCGTCGTTTCATAACCGTCCATTTCCGGCATCTGGCAATCCATCAAAATAATGTCGTAAGGAATTTGCTCGAGGGTTTTCAAAACTTCCAAACCATTGGCCGCGACATCGACGGTGTAACCGAGTTTGTGCAATTGTCCGACGGCGACTTTTTGATTCACGCTGTTGTCTTCCGCCAACAAAATGCGGACGGGAGAAGTTTGTGGAACAGCGCTGGAATTTGATTGGGTGGAATTTAAAATGTTTTCTGAGAATCCATTTTGAAATCCCTCGCTTAAAATTGCGTTCAAGTTTTCAAAGAGGCGCGATTGTTTGACTGGCTTGAAAAGACATTCGTCAATTCCAGCCGCTCTCAGAGTGTTCTCATCCAAAGATTGGCCCAATGAACTAAGAATGATGATGCGCGTTTTCGAAATCGTGGGATCGGATTTGATGGCGCGAGCCAAAGCCAAGCCATCCATCTCCGGCATTTGCAGGTCGAGAATGGCGATGTCGTAAGGATCATTGTCCGCCGCCGCGCAGCGAAGTTGTTCGAGCGCAGAATTACCTTGGGCCGCGCTGTCGTTGCGCATTTTCCACGCGACAACCTGATGATGAAGAATTTCGCGATTAGTCGCGTTGTCATCGACGATGAGCACGCGTTTGTTGATGAGTTGATGCGTGTCAACCGCAGCCATGGCGCGTGTTTGCTTTTCCAGTTTGACGGTGAACCAAAATTTTGAACCGCGACCGACTTCGCTCACGACGCCGATTTCCCCGCTCATCATTTGAACGAGTTGCTTGGCGATGGCGAGGCCGAGGCCAGTGCCGCGATATTTTCGAGTCGTAGAACTGTCGGCTTGGCTAAAAGATTGAAAGAGGAGCGCCTGCGCTTGCGGGGCAATTCCGATGCCGGTGTCTGTAACTTCAAAGCGCACGGTCAATTGTGTCTCGGTTTCATTTTCCAACGCGGCGTGAATGACGACTTCGCCCTTGTCCGTGAACTTTATCGCGTTGCTGACGAGATTGGTCAAAACCTGACGCAGTCGCCCAAGATCGCCGCGAACGCAGGTCGGCGTGTTTGGATCAACCGAGCCAGCGAGTTCAATTCCTCGTTGGTGCGCTTCACCCGCCAGAAGTTCGAGTGTGCTTTCCACCGATTCGTGCAAATCGAAATCGTGAATTTCAAAAGTCAATTTGCCGGCTTCGATTTTTGAAAAATCCAATACGTCGTTGATGATGGTGAGAAGGGAATCGGCGCTGGAATGAATGGTGTCGGCAAAATCGCGTTGCTGCGGATTCAGCGGCGTGTCGCGCAACAAGCCGGTCATGCCAATGACACCATTCATCGGCGTGCGAATTTCATGGCTCATCTTCGCGAGGAATTCCGATTTTTGGCGCGCGGCGCTGAGAGCGGCGTCACGTGCTTTGGCGAGGGCAGCTTCGATGCTTTTGCGCTCGGTAATGTCCATCGTGGCCCCGATCACACGAACGGGGCGTTGATTATCGTCTCGCGTCAAATAAGCCCGATCCAAGACCGAGGCGTAAGTGCCGTCATTACGCCGACAGCGATATTCGGCTGACCACAATTTGTCGTCACTCTTGATAAATTGCCACAGGCTGAAAACCACTTGGTCTTTGTCGTCGGGATGAATTTGTTCGTACCACCAATTCATTTCGCGACCGACTTTATTTTCAGCATAGCCGAAAAGCGTGTGCATCCCTTCGTTTCGCCAAACCACATTGGTGACGAGATCCCAGTCCCAAATGGCATCGTTGGTCGCGCTGGCGACGACGCGAAAACGGTCGGCGCTTTGGCGGCGCGCTTCTTCGGCGCGTTGACGTTCCGTGGCGGCGGCGGCGAGCAACATGTTTGTCACAGCAAGGATGCCGATGTAACTCCCGATCAAAATTAAACTGTCCTGCTCGTTGTCGGTTACGAACGGGCCGCGCTTTTGGAGCAACGCAAGAATTGCCAGCGAAGAAACCACCAGCGTGCCGGTGGTTGCGCCGCGTTGGCCAAACCGCAACGCGCCCCAAACCAGAAATGGATACGGCAAATATGCCAGGGGATAAGTTTGAATTCCGTAGACATGCCATGAATTAAACGAGACGAGCGTCCCCAAAATCAAACCGGCGCTACAGAGTATTGCTTCAACAATAAACTTTGGGTTCCACTTCAGATGCGAGGGCGATCCCCATGTCAGAATCACTGGCGCGATCACCAGCCCCGCCATCGCATTTGGAACCCACCAAGCCAGCATGGAGGACAGCATTGCATCCCAGGGAATCTCCCCGGCGTAACAAAGGCTCACCACGTTGAACGCCGCATTGACCGTGGTTCCAAGCAAGCAGGCGAGAAAAACAAACCCGGCGACATCACGAACGCGATCCAACGAGGTGTGAAAGTCAACCATTCGTTTCAGAAGAAACGCGCAAATAATCGCTCCTAGCGAATTTCCGATGGCAGTTCCCAAGGTGAAAAATCCGATCGGCGTGCCGTTCAAGAAGGAAAACAGCACAGCACCGAGCGCGACACCGGGCCAAAAGCGGTTCCCGAACAACAGAATCGCCGCGAGAGCAATCCCTGCGGGCGGCCAAACCAACGCGACATTTCCCGCCATGAAGGAAGATTCTTTGCCAAGCATTCCGCCAATAAAATAAAACGCGGTCAGAATGATGACCCGCGTGGTGGTGCTCAGGCCGTTTTTTTTGTCAGCTTTCAACCGCAGGAAACTAGCAATTCTCCTGCCGAGAACCGAGCAGAAACTTCCGCCCATCCGGCCAGGCCCGCGAAAAGCCTTTGACAGCGAACTTCGTTTAATTAGCCTTCAATTCCTTATGCGAATCGGCATCAATACTTTTTTATTCACCTCACCGTTTACCAACGAAAGCACGAAGCTTTTTCCACGATTCAAAAAATGGGGATTCCAGACGATTGAAATTCCCATCGAAGACCCGTCGCACATCGACCCGGCGCACGTGAAACGCGAGTTGGACAAAAACGGTCTGGTTTGCGGCTCGGTTTGCGCGTGCATGGGCGGTGGTCGCGATTTGCGTGGAACGCCAGCGCAGCAAAAAGCCGGTCTCACTTACATGATGAAACTCATTGACCAAATGGTCGTGCTCAAATGCCCGTCGCTCATCGGGCCGGTTTATTCCGAAGTCGGTCGTGCCGACGCCGTTCCGGCAAACGAATACAAGCTGCAATGGAAAACGGTGGTGAAAAATCTCAAGACGCTGGCAAAATACGCCGAGAAAAAGAAAAAGAAAATTTGCCTCGAACCGCTCAATCGTTTTGAAACCGATTTCATCAACACCTGCGATCAAGGTTTGAAAATGATCAAAGATGTCGG
>JBDSLX010000375.1:0-3244 GCA_039916145.1 Verrucomicrobiota bacterium
GCCATAGAAATTCAATTTTGTTCGGAGTGCGCGAGAATAAATGGGATTTGCATTGTGTAAAGAAACAATCTTTTGCGTAGCCGCGTCTCGTAAGAGCGCGGGTGATTTCGCAGGAAGAATAATGACCGCGCTCTTCCGAGGCGCGGCTACGAACTTATTTTCCCGCAATTTTTGGCGAAACGTCCAAACAAACTCCTTCTTTGGTGTTGCGCGCAAAAATTCTTCCGCCGCTGACGACCGGCATCGTCCAGTTTTGTCCGCCGAGCGGTTGCGCGCGCGCGATTTCGTTAAAACCGTTTGGCGTCGCCTCAACGAGCACGATTGGCCCTTTGTCACCTTGCACGAGAAGGTGGGCGTCGCCGACCAGAATCGTTCCGCCGCCAGAACCAAAACCGGGTTGCGACCAAATTTCTTTTCCGGTCGAAATATCCACGCATTTCAAGGGGCCGCGCCCATATTCTTTGGAACCAAAAAGCCCGTAGAGAAAACCGTCTTTGCAAACGGGCGTACTCCAATGATTCACGGTGTCGCCTTCGTGCCGCCAAAGTTCTTTCGCGGAAAATTTGTTTCCAGTTTTAGAAATTTTACACGTGCCGCCGCCCACGCCGTACGCCGCCGAACAATAAACAATGTCATTCCAGACGACCGGATCAATCGCGGAGGAAGTGCGAAAAGGATACTGAAAACGCCAAAGGATTTTTCCTGTCATTGGCTCTGCCGAAACCAAACCGCTTTGCGTAAAGAAAATAATTTGTCGCGTGCCAAGAATCGTCGTCGGAACCGGCGAAGAATGAGTCGGCTTGTCATCGCCATTTTTCCAAACGAGTTTTCCGTCTTTTTTGTTGAACGCTAAAAACGCCTGGCCCGCGCCGCCCGCGTTCACGAAAATCAAATCGCCATCAAGAGTGGGCGAACCGGCGTGGTTCCATTTAATAACGGTGCCGTTGAAATCTTTAACGAGATCGTGTTGCCAAACTTTTTTGCCGGTCTTGGCATCAAGACAACTCAGAACCAAGTACGCGCCGAGAAAATAAACGCGGTCGCCATCAATCGTCGGGGTAGAACGCGGGCCGTCGCCACCTTGTTTGTCGTAAGTGGGTTTCCCCAGGGGCGTCGCCCAAAGTTCGTTTCCGGTGTTCGCATCCAGCGCTATCGCGACTTCCGCATCTTGCCCATCAGCTTTGCGTTGGATAAAACAGAAAGCCTTTCCTCCCGCGACGGCGAACGAACCGAAGCTGTCGCCCAGTTCCGCTTTCCAGATTTGCTTTGGACCTTCGACCGGCCATTTGGTGGAAATTTTTTCAGGCGTCGAGCCGTCGTGATTTGGCCCGCGATATTGCGGCCAATCGGCGGCCTGAATTGAAATCAGTCCGGTGAAAATAAAAGAAAGAAGACAGAAAGCATTTTTTGATTTCATAGCGATAAACTGAACGAATAGACCCAATTCCGCAATCGACAATCAATTACGAAACGCGCTTCAAAAATTCCTGCGTCAACACTTCGTAAGCCGCCGCGCCTGCGCTGTATTTGTCATAATGGATAATTGGTTTTCCAAAACTCGGCGCTTCGGCAAGGCGTGTTGTGCGTGGAATGACGGTTTCAAAAACTTTTTCGCCGAAATGTTGACGGACTTCGCTCATGACTTGTTGCGAAAGTTTCGTGCGACCATCGAACATCGTCATCACCACGCCGACCAATTCCAATCCCGGGTTGGTTCCGTTGTCGCGAATCTGGTTTAGAATACGGTTGATCATCGAAATTCCTTCCAGCGCGTAATACTCGCATTGCAAAGGAACCAGCAATGCAGACGCAGCGGCGAAAGCGTTCAAAGTCAAAATGCCAAGTGAAGGCGGGCAATCGATCAAAATAAAATCGAAGCGTTGCGAATCGAGAATTGGCTGGAGATTTTCTTTGACGCGGAACAGATGGTTTTCCATGCGAGACAATTCGATGTCCGCCGCGCACAAATCAACTTCGCTGGGAATTACTTCGAGTCGCTCGAATTCGGTTGGTTTGATTTTTTCAATCAACTCTCCTTCGCCGAGCAGGGGACGATATGCGCTCGCGCCTTCGATTTTTTCCAAACCAACTCCGCTCGTCGCGTTGGCTTGCGGATCTAAATCAAAAAGCAAAACGCGTTTTCCTGCGGCGGCGAGGCACGCGGCGAGATTGATCGAGGTCGTTGTTTTTCCAACGCCACCTTTTTGATTTGCGACTGCAATAACTTTCGTTGGCACGCGAGAGATTTAAACGAAGGGAGAGAAGAACACCAAGTTGAATTTGCAAACGTGCTGCCAGTATCTTGCTGGCAGAAAAATCTCGCGATTCGCGATCCACTCCAAATTCTGCCAGCAAGATGCTGGCAGCACGCTTGCGAACGCGTCGTGAAGCCTTAATCTTTTGCCGATGCGGAAATACTGGCACGTCATCACTACGGGAATTCAGAACATGCTCGTCTATCGCGTGAATTTTGTGTTTCGCGCGGCGTTCGGGCTGATTCCGTTGATGGCCACAATTTATCTTTGGCGAAAAATTTATGAGGGAAAGGAAACTGGCTCTGACATCGCGGGCTACAGTCTCGCGGGAATGATTTCGTATTATTTGATGATCACAATCGTCGATGCTTTCACGGCGGTGAACGAGGAAGATTGGCAAATCGCCGCCGACATTAAGGACGGCAACATTAGCCAGTTCCTGCTCAAGCCGATTGATTATCTGACCTATCGCTTTTGTTTATTCATGGCCGGTCGCTTTATTTACGTCCTCGTGGCGCTAATTCCGATTGGACTTTTCATCTTCTTCTTACGCGAATATTTCGTCGGCCCGGCGGACTTGAAAACTTTCGGCCTGTTTCTCATTTCACTGTTGATGACGGCGTTCCTGCAATTCTTCATGTCGTATACCATGGCGTTACTCGCGTTTTGGGTGCTGGAAGTTTCGACGTTTATTTTCATCCTGTTCGCTTTTGAATACATCGCGGGCGGACACCTTTTTCCGTTGAACATTTTGCCGCCTGCTATTTTCGCCGCGCTGAACTACACGCCGTTTCCGTATCTGCTCTTTTTCCCAATCAGCGTTTATCTTGGACAAACCACGGGTGCTGCGGTCTGGAGCGGTCTGCTGATTCAACTGTTTTGGGTGATCGCGTTTTATGGATTGGCGCGATTTGTCTGGAGCAGGGGAATCCGAAAATATTCTGCGGTCGGAGGATGAATGAACATGAAGGGATTAAGAGTAAGATTAA
>JBDSLX010000376.1:0-5229 GCA_039916145.1 Verrucomicrobiota bacterium
AGTTCGCGCGAACGTTCGCCCACGGCGTGATTTTTTGGAAAACCGAGCAAACGAAAATATTCCGATTCCTGCACGCTCAACTTCGGCTGCGTGTCGGTGAATTCAAAAATATCAGCAACGGTTTTCATTCCGACGTTGCGCTTTCAGTTTCAGTTTTGGATTCCACCGGATTGAACTGGCAACCCTCGACAAAAAAATCAAAAAAGTTCGGATGCGTTTCCAATCGGCAATGGGTGACGCGCTTGACCAGACTTTCCAATTCGGCGCGTTTGGTTTTTGAAAGCAGAGCGATGCACGCGCCTTCGATGGAAGCATTGCCCACTTGAATAATTTTTTCGTCAGCGATGTTTGGAATCAGCCCGATGCGTTTGGAAGATTGCACGTTTAAATGCCGACCAAATCCGCCAGCGAGATAAAAGACGTCCACGTCCTCGAAACGTATACCAAAATTCGCGAAAAGAATTTGCAGGCCGGCGACGTTTGCGCCTTTGGCTTGGGCGAGTTCGTTGATGTCGCTTTCGGTAAAATAAATCGGGTGATTTTCATTTGCGGCAACAATCACGCGGTCGCCGTCTTCTTCAAAACGTCCGAGGGAATTCATGCGTTCGACGCGGAGTAATTCGCTCATCAAATCAACCAGACCGGAGCCGCAAATGCCTTCCGCCGTTCCATCGCCGATAACTTGGAGGCGCATCGAACCATCAGCTTCAATTGCAATTTTTTCAATTGCACCGGTCAAGCCCGGCATGCCACAGGAAATTTTTCCGCCTTCAAACGCTGGACCCGCAGGGCAGGAGGCGGCGTAAATTTTATCTTTGTTTCCGAGAATTAATTCCGTGTTCGTGCCGATGTCCATGACGGCGACGAGACGTTTTTCATTAGCGATGTCCACTGCCAACATGCACGCCGCCGCATCCGCTCCGACGTGTCCGCTGATGATCGGCATTCCGTAAATGCGTGCTTTCGGATGAATAGGCAGATGCAACTTCTTCGCCGTATACGCGACACTCGTCGTCGTGCGGCGACCTTCGGCCATGTCGATTTCCGTAATCGATTGATACGGATTTTGGCCAATGGAATAAACATCGAGCCGGAAAAAAATATCGCGCATCGTGGAGTTGCCCGCGACCACCAGTTCGTAAATGGACTTTGGGTCAACCGGAAATTCTTCAATCGCGTGAGTGAGATAACCGATCAAAGTTCGTTGCAATAATTTACCCGGTTCATGCGTGTCGTAATGAATGCGCGACATCACATCCGAGCCGCCGAAGCGTTGCGGATTTTCAATCGAAGCGTCAGCCACAACTTCACCCGTTTCCAAATTTAACAACCGAATGACCACCGTCGTGGTGCCGAGGTCCATCGCGAGGCCATGAATTGGCCCCGTGCAGCGCGCAATTTCTTCGCCGTCGAGAAGGATGCGATCACCATCGCGCGTCACTGCGGGATCGAGTTCCATTTTTTTTCCGCTCGAAGGCAAATGGAGCGCGTGACGCTCGATTTTCATGTCGCCACGCCGCATCGTGTGGCAACGCACGACACCGGAATCCGTCACGATATTGCAGCGGCAGGACAACCGAAAATTTTCGCGCAAATGACTTTCTTCGGCGGTTCGTGCGGAAAGACAATCCATTCCTTCGGTCACCTCGACCAAACACTCCTTGCATTTGCCTTGTTTGCGGCAAGAGGTGGGAACCTTGATGCCCAAGGTTTCCGCGTAATCAAAGAGCGAAGCTCCGGGAGTTACATCGGTTTGCTCAAGGTTGAAATGGAGTTTCACGGTAAATCAAAAATAAAAAATATGGCTCTTTTCCTTAAAGGTTAAACGTTTCACTCCAAGGGTCAATAGCGGGATGTTTTAATCATGGTTCATAGATTTATAGCAAACCAGGCTAGATTTCGGATGGACGCACAAATGCAAGCTTCCAAAACTTGTAGATTCCAACGTTCAATTCGCTTCGTTAAACCCCAAAGTCCGTGGATGTAAATCCGTGTTTTTAGAAATATTAAAACCCCATGGTAAATTTGCTTTTAGCGCTGATTTATTCATCTCCCCAGTGACAATTGGGCTTCTCATTTAGACCGGCATCCGATAGAAAAGAAGATAACAAGGTTTTGCATAAACAGCAGCGTCCAATCTTTAGGCGTTGAAAGCATCGGAATTATCCAACCCTATTTATTAAAAAAGGGTTGTTGCCGAGGAAATGAGGGAAAGACGTTCGTGGCATAGGTTTAGCTTTGCGCTGGCAGAACAGAAAATTTGAATTTATGCCTTCTTATACTTATTTAGCTCGCGAATCCGCAACCGGGCGGGAAATCCGTAGCGCGGTTGAAGCCTCCTCAGAATCTGCGGCTATTGCCGCGCTGTTGAATCGAAATCTGCTCGTCGTTTCAATTCAGGAAAAGGTCGGTCGAAAAGGCAAAACGGCTGGGGGCAAAGTCGGTTTGGCTGACTTGGTCGTTTTTACCCGGCAGTTGGCTACCATGATCGATGCTGGTTTGGCGATGGTGCAATCGTTGCAGGCTTTGGCTGAACAAACTTCAAATAAAGTGATGCGTGATGTGATCAAAGACATTACTGTCCGCGTTGAAGGCGGTGATAGTTTTTCCGAGGCGCTGCAAAAGCATCCAAAGGCATTCAGCAAACTTTATTATTGCATGGTGGCTGCGGGCGAAAAAGGCGGGTTGCTCGCAGAAATTTTATCCCGGTTGGCAACCTATCTGGAAAACTCCGCACGCTTACGGAAAAAGGTGAAGTCGGCAATGATGTATCCCGTCGCGGTCACGATCGTCGCAATTGGAATCACGATATTTCTTTTGGTTAAAGTTGTTCCTGTTTTTGGTGAAATTTATTCAAGCTTCGGCGCGGCACTTCCTGCCCCAACGCAATTCCTGATCAATGTCAGCAACATCATGCAGAAATTTTTCTATCTGTTCATCATAGGTGGTGGCGCCATCATCTGGGGTTGGCTTTACTTTATCAAAACTCCGCCGGGTCGCGCCTTTTGGGATGCGAAACGAATCAAACTTCCGATCTTCGGATCAATTGCTCACAAAATTTGTCTGGCCCGTTTTACCCGCACTCTCTCCTCGCTCATTCGTAGTGGTGTTCCAATCCTCGAAGTTTTACAGATCGTTCAAAACACCGTGGGAAATGTTGTAATGGAAAACGCGCTCAAAGTGGCTTCGACCGATATTGAACGTGGAGAAAGTATTTCGACTGCTCTTGGCAAACATCCAGTATTTCCGTCCATGATTATAAGAATGGTTACGGCAGGTGAACAAACGGGCAAAATCGACACTATGCTCGAACGCATCTCTGATTTTCTCGACGAAGAAATTGAGACAACACTCTCCGGTTTGACTTCTTTGATCGAGCCAATCCTGATTGTTTTTCTTGGAGTCACTGTTGGTGGCATCGCGATTTGTATGTTCCTGCCGATTTTCAAGATGACTGAAATCATCAACGGAAAGGGACGGTAATTGGTTTGTGTGTTGGTTGCGAAAGGCTCTTCCAATGGAGAGCCTTTCGTTTTTACGAATCCAACTTGCTCAGTTGTCAAATTTTAAACTAACCTTTTTACATGGCTAAAGTGTTACTAATTGATGATGAAGTTACGATGGTGCAAATCGTGACCGAACTTCTGCGTAAAGAAGGGCACGAGGTTTTCCCCTTCAGCAATTTCGCCGCGGCAATGGAAGCGTTGGATACGCAAACCCCCGAATTAGTTATCACCGATCTTTATCTCGATAAAGCCCGCGCGCATGGTTTGGAAATCTTACAGAAAGCGCGAACGCTTAATCCTCCCGCGACGGTCATTGTGATAACCGGTTTCGGCACAATTGAATCTGCGGTCGATGCCATGAAAAATGGGGCCTACGACTACGTTGAAAAGCCCTTTCAGGTGGACGAACTCAAGCTTTGCATCCAACGCGCCCTCTCTTACAACGAGGCGGTCTCAGAAAACGTTTATTTGCGAAAGCAACTCAAGAAAAAATATCAGTTCAATCAAATCATCGGAAACTCGCCGCAAATGCAGGACGTTTTCAAGATGATCGAACGTGTGGCCTCGACCGACAGCACCGTTTTAATTTTGGGTGAGAGCGGCACAGGAAAGGAACTTGTTGCGCGCGCGCTCCACTTTAATAGCACTCGCCAATTCGCGCCCTTCATCCCCATCAATTGCAGCGCGCTGCCGGAAAATTTGCTCGAATCAGAATTGTTTGGTCATCGCAAGGGCTCTTTTACCGGCGCGATTAACGATAAGAAAGGCCTTTTTCAAGAAGCGGATGGCGGCACCATTTTCCTCGATGAGATTGGTTCCATGTCCCCGACGCTGCAATCACGCTTGTTGCGTGTGCTTCAGGAAAAAGAAGTTCGGCGCGTCGGCGACAACGTTCCAACCTACGTTAATGTGCGTGTCCTCGCCGCCACCCATGAACCGCTCGAACAAAAAATCAAAGAAGGGCTTTTTCGTGAGGATTTATATTATCGGTTGAATGTTATCTTGATCAATCTCCCGGGTTTGAGAGAACGCCGCGAAGATATTCCTTTGCTCGTCGCGCACTTTTTGAAAAGCAAAGTTCACGCGGGCACAGGGCAAGGTTTTCAATTGACCAAAAAAGTCATGGATGTTTTATGCGATTACGATTGGCCGGGCAACGTTCGCGAGTTGGAGAATGCGCTTGAGCGCGCCTGCGTTTTGTGCGACGGCGGCACGCTCAAGGTGGCCGATCTTCCGCCACGGTTGCGAGACCGCGCTGCCGCTGGAACTGAAACAGAACTTTTTGACTCGATTGTTGATGAATCACCAACCGCGAATTTCTCAATTATAAATAATCATGCCGCTCCCGCTTTTGCGCCGACTTCTGCTCTCTCTTCGCTTAAGAACTTTATGCGCGAACAAGAAGTGGCTTATTTGAATCGAGCACTCGCTCACACCGGCGGCGACAAAGAAAAAGCGGCAGAACTGCTCGGCGTCAGTATTGCCACGATTTATCGGAAACTTTCTGAAGAAGAAGAGCCTGCCGCTTGATTGCTTTTTCGCCCGAAAAGTTATTTTTGTTTTCTTTTCGGGTCGGCATTCCTAAGATGCGCCCCCAATTCGTAGAACCACGAGTTTAGTTTGGAAAAATTATGCCACTAACACACACCAAAGACCTTTTCGCCAAAGCCTTGAAAGGCAAATACGCGCTCGGCGCTTTCAACGTCAACAACATGGAATTGCT
>JBDSLX010000377.1:0-21114 GCA_039916145.1 Verrucomicrobiota bacterium
CCCGTGCCGAGCACCAAACCAACATCGCTTTGCGGAACAGATTCCACCGAGTGGAAAATTTTATTTTTGGCCGCGTTTTGGCAAATCTGATTCGCACCCACGATGGAACCAATGAAGCCGATTACCAGAACGGCGAATCCGGCCAAAATTTTTATGCGATGGGCGCGAATCGAATGAAGGATTTTCTGAATCTTTGTTTTCATTTTATTTCTTTCGTACGACGAGAAACAAGTTGTCGGCTAAATTGATCGCAGACAGAATTTTCTCCGCGCCTTTATAGACCCACCTGATCGGTTTCAACAGCGGATTCTGTTTGTAGGAAGTCGTGCGTTTGAGCAGCGCCGCGCGTTGTTCGTCCGAGGCGTATTTGCCTCCGCTGCGCCAGTCCTGCCAAATGACCAATGGATTAAAATGCATCGAACCGCTCGCGACGATTTCAAACGCCGGTTGTGTTTGTGATAATTCTCTCAACGTGCCCGGTGTGAAATAGTTCACATGTTCCGGCAAGATGTAACGGTATTTGCTTTCGAGAATCCGCACCGCCAAAGATTTCATGTTCGGTACTAGAATAAAACAGTTACCGCCACTTTTCAGGAGAGCCGCCGCCTTCTCTAAAAATTCTTTTGGATTGATCAAATGTTCCATCACCGCCCAAAACGTGATGGCGTCAAAACGTTTTTCACCGAAGTCGGAATCGAGAAAAGACTCGTTGACGATTTTCACGCCGCGACTTTTGGCATATGAAAGCGCGGGTTGTGAAACATCAGTGCCGAGCACGTTGTAGTTTTCAGGAAAACGATTTTGCAGTTGAAAGTGGAACGCGCCAGTCGAACAGCCGACGTCGAGAACATTTCCGCTTTTGCAAAAGCGACGGAACAACCGCAACTCGCGCTCGAAGCGAACACTCGCGTAATCGCTTTCGAGTTTATCGGGCGAAAGATAAAATGGCGCGTGCGTCTCGTTGTAAAACGAACCGCTCGCCATCTCCGCCGGAACCGGATTCAAAAACATCATCGAACAGCTTTTGCATTGAACGAGGGTCAATTCTTTTTTTTGGAGGAAGAAAGTCGTCTCACCTTTTCCGCAAAGAGGACAGTAACGGAGAATTTTTCGATCCAATTGACTCTGCGGGTTCATTAAAATTCCGTTTCTAATGGAGATAAGACATTGGTTATTATTTCTATAGAGGGGTGAGCAGAAAACCCAAAATAGCCACAATTGTTAGACCCGTTCCTAAGGACAATAACCGGTTTCCTCTGAAACGACGGGCTAGTATAAAAATCATAATTACTCCCGCTACCAATAACCCGCCAGCGACTCCGCTGATTGCATCGAGATGTCTTTGAACAAATCTGTCCAAAATTTCAGGCAGCCAGCCAACTCTTTGAACCTGGTAAATAATTGAGGCAATTAAACTCAAGGAACTCAAAATTATTGGAAGATACAAAATTCTTCGATTTGGATTTGCCGGATTTTCCATAAATCACACTGCAATTGGGGCCTTGATTGACGGGTACGGGTCGTAGCCGACTAATTCGAAATCTTCGTATTTGAAATCGTGGATATTTTTTATCCCAAGATTCAATTTCATTTGCGGAAGCGGACGCGGCTCGCGGGTGAGTTGGAGTTTTGTTTGTTCGAGGTGATTGGAATACAAATGCAAATCGCCGAAGGTGTGGACGAATGTTCCCGGTTTCAAATCGCAGACTTGCGCGACCATCAGCGTGAGAAGCGCGTAGCTGGCGATGTTGAACGGAACGCCAAGAAATAAATCGGCGCTGCGTTGGTAAAGCTGGCAACTCAATTCGCCGTCCTGCACAAAAAACTGGAACATGGTGTGGCATGGCGGCAACGCCATCTTTTCGATTTCGCCGACGTTCCACGCGCTGACCATCAAGCGGCGGCTGTCGGGATTTTTTTTGATTTGCTCGATTACAGAATCGATTTGGTTGATCGAGCGTCCGTCGGAAGTTTTCCAATCGCACCATTGCGCGCCATAGACGCGACCGAGATTTCCGTCCGCGTCAGCCCATTCGTTCCAAATGCTGACGCCGTGTTCGTTGAGATATTTTACGTTCGTATCCCCGCGCAGGAACCAGAGCAGTTCGTAGATGATGGATTTGAGGTGCAGCTTTTTCGTCGTGAGAACGGGAAAGCCATCGGTGAGTGGAAAGCGGGCTTGCGCGCCAAAAACGGAATAAGTGCCGGTGCCGGTGCGGTCGGGTTTGAATTTTCCTTTGTCGAGGACGAGCCGGAGAAGTTCGTGATATTGGAGCATAGAAATTATTTCTCATTAACACGCAGCTTGAGCGAGGTGAAGCGTGCGCGCAGGAATTAAAACTGTTTCAACGGTTTTGACGAATTGAAAAATAAGAAAATGGAAACCGTTAAAACGGTTGAGTTTTCTACATTTCGAAATCACCGGGCTGAAGCTACGGTGTTAATGGGAAACAGATTTTTCAGGCTCCTTTTTACCAAGTTTCAACAATCCACGGCGCTTGGCTACTTCGTCCAACAACACGATGATAATTCGCTGTAGATCCCGTTGTTCGCGACTGAAAAACCAGGCAAAGACAAATTGGATGAGCAACAGCGCCCAAAGCCACGGCAAGGCAACTCCGACAAAACCGATGATGAGCATTTCGAAACCTAACGCCGCCCAGAAAGCAACTTTGGCGGGCAACGACCACAAGGTGCGCAGGCGGCAGCGAAACATTAATTTTTCATTTCGATGCGGCTCGGCGACGGTGGTGAGTTGCAAATTGCTCCAGCGGTTCCCAAAAATTTCCACGTCGAATTCGCTCCAGCCGGTGTCAGTTTTAAATTGCCACCCCTGCTCTTCCAATCGCGTCAAAATGCTGCGCAGAAAATCGAGGCGATCCATCCACGCTTCCGCCCAGTATTCGACGTGATCCACGCGCATACGCTGATCTTTAAGTTGAATGGATTCCAAACTTTCGTAAGCGGTCGGCGGGGTTGGTCGGATGCGGAGCCTTCCTTGATAGCGGGCCCAGCCGCGACAGACTGGTTGCAGGAAAAACAAAAGCGCGACGAGCGGGCGGGACCAAAAGCGTTTTTTATTTCGCGGCAATTCGGCTTGAAAACCGGCGGCGCTACAGACGGCAATCGAGAGCAAGGCGCTGGCGATTCCCAGTGGTAGAAGGTGCCGAAACGGAACGGACAAAACGAAAAGCGGGAGTGTGACGAACACGTGGTATTCGAGCGTGGTAAAAAGCATCAGCGCCGAGGAAGGCTCGGCCCGGTAAAGCGTCTGAAAAAATGCGGTGGCAAACGTTCCATGGTAAATGATCGGCTTGTTCAAGGTGACGCCGAATTTTGAGGCGGTGTAAATACGGCCCTGCCACATGCTGCCTCCGAATAAATTAAAATATTCAGGATGCTTTCGCACGAGCATTGCTTCGGCTTCGCCATAGCCGCGCTGCTGATTTAAATATCCCGCGACCGTGGAGCGGCGATAGTGCCAGACAAATCCAGCGGGACTGAATCCAAGTTTGTAACCGCGTTGTTGCAATCGCCAGCAGAGATCCACGTCATCGCCGGCCTTATGGTAAATCGGGTCGAATCCGCCGATTTCAAGCAAAGCGGATTTGTAAAAAGCCATGTTACAGCCGGGAATATGTTCGGCGAGACGATCATTCAACATCACGTGCGCCGGACCGCCCGGCGAAACCTGCACCGCCGCTGCGACGAGCGAATCTTCCGGTGGTAAAAAATTGTGCCCGCCGATTCCAGCAAATTTACTGTTCAACAAATCGCCGATTAAATAGTAGAGCCAATCCTCGTCGGCACGGCAGTCGGAATCGGTGAAGGCCACGATCTCGCCGGTCGCGGCAGCGATGCCGGTGTTGCGCGCGACAGAAAGTCCACGGTGGGGTTGATGAACGTAACGAACCGCTTTGTGAACGGACGCAATTTGCATCGTTGCATCGGTCGAGCCATCATCGACCAAAATAATTTCGTAGTCGGGATAATTTAATTTTTCCAGCGAATGAAGGCAGGCCGGCAAAGTGCGGGCGCCGTTGTAGCTGGCGACGACGACCGAAACTTTCGGTGTCAACGGCAGAGAAAAATAGGGTGCGGCCGCGAATTTATTTTGTACCACCGCAAATGATTTTTTAGGCTGGCGGTCATGGGTCGTGAGTCCCATTCCCCAATCTTCGACCTGGCGGCCGTCTTTGTGCCAATCGTCGGTGAAACTGAAGATGACTGTTCCGGCAAGCCCGGTGCGAAAAGTCGTTTCCATTTGCCAGGCGAGCATTTCGCATTTGTGCTCCTCTCCTTCGCGAATGGAATCAATTCCGAATTCGCCGACGATCAGAGGCTTGGTGTCGGCGTGCATCTGCAAGCGCGCGAGATAATTTTCAAACGGCTTTTGCTGGTGGAGATAAACATTAAAGCAAACAAAATCCATGTTGCACGGGCGCAAGAATTCAGTCGGCGGATAATTGCCGAAAGTGCAGAGGCAATCGGGATCAATTTCCTTCGCGGCATCCACCAGCGCCTCGAGAAAGTTTTCCACTTCATGCGCTCCGCTCCAGCGCACGATGTCGGGAGAAATTTCATTGACGATGCTGTAGGCAAAAACTGCGGGATGACCCGCGCACGCTTTGACCGCCTGCCGCACGGTAACACAAGCGTCCTGCCGACTTTTTGGTGAATCCAAAAAACAGAGATGTTTGTTCCATGGAATATCGATTAGCAGCTTCAGCCCGTTTTCATCCGCCAGATTCAGAAGCCAACGCGGAGGAACGGCGTAAAGACGGAGCACATTCGCGCCGAGTTCGCGCGCCAAAACGAAATCGCGCGCCGTTTGTTCCGGGGAAGGAAACGGCTCGCCATCGCCGCCCGGAGAAAACCCGCCATAGGTTACGCCTTTGACAAAAAATTTCTTCGAGCCGAGACGGAAAAATTTTCCATCGAGCGTAATTCGATTTCGGGATGTGGCAGCGGCAAGCATCGGGAGTTTTAGACGAGAGGAATGATTCTCTTACTCATAATCTTAATCGTTTCTTAGTCTGAGCGGTGGGATTAAAATTAAGATTAAGAACAGGATTTAAGACTCGCCCTGCGAAAGTGAAACGGCAGATCACTTAATCTCCACGGTGAGATGATTTCTTTCGAAGACAGATCCTTCAGCAAATGCCAGTTGCGCGAGCGCTTTGTTGTAATCGGCCAGCGAGCGAATTTCTTCCGAGCGCGCGCCGGTAAGATCCCGTTGCAATTGCAAGACGATGAAGCTCGTGCTCTTTCCATTTTCCAACTTTTTCTGTTCGGCATCCAACGCGGCCTCCGCGTAAAGTCGCGCCTGGCGGGTGGCATCGACGCGCTCAAAACTCGTTTGCGCCAGTTTCACCGCGTCATCAATTTGCACCATCACATTTTGCTCCAATTGTTTTAGTTGCAACAACGCCTGTTCCTTTTCCGCTTTCGTCGCACGATAAAGATTTTTTGGCCCGCGATTGCCCAACGGAATGCTGAACAAAATTCCGTAAGAGAATCTGGGATTGGTTTCGTCGCGAATATCCTCCAGCGCGCCGCCCCAATGTCGATCCAGTCCGTTGCGGCCGTAGCTGCCAATCAAATCAAGTTGCGGAAAAAGTTGGTTGCGTTGGTAGCGCAGAAGTATATTGCGGCGCTCGATGTCTAATCGCGTTTGCAAAAGATCAGGCCGTTGCGTCATGCCACGCTGCCAGCTCTCCATCAAATTAAGTTTCTCCGGTATGGCAACCAATTTTTCAACCGGCTGGATGGTCACGTCGTGCCATTCGCGATAATCGTCTGTAATCAAATTCTTCAAAACATTTTCCTGCGCTTGAAGACTTTGCCGCGCCGTCAGCAAATCCGCGCGGCTTCCTGCCGCCTGCGATTCCGCCTGTTTTTCATCCAAGGGCGCCAGCGCGCCGACCTCGACGCGACGCTTGTTTTCGGCCTGCAACCGGTCGGCCAGTTCCAATCCTTTTTCCTGCACCCGCACGTTTTCCAGTTGAAAAATCAAATCGTAGTAAGCCTGCTCGACGCGGGTAACTACATCCATGATTCGGTTTCGCACTCCGAGTTCCGATATTTTCAAAGTGTTTTTGTTGATCAGGATTTGCTGGCGCGTGCTATCGATCCAAAAATTTTTCAGCAGAGGCTGGGCAAGATCGATCCCCGCGCTTGGGCTGTATTCAACCCCTCGGTCCACGGTTTGGATGGTGGTATTTGTGCCAATAGGCGCGCCAAGCCCGTTGGTAGTAATGGTGGTACGGGCGAACGAGCGGGTTCCGCTGCTGCGACTCAGTAAGTCTGCGTTAATGTCATATTTGAGACCTGTCGGCAGCATCCCCGACAAAAAAGGCTGGATTGATTCACGATCCGTTTCATTACCGGGAATATCCAATCCGACCGAACTGAAGCCGCCAGGAGAAGAGTTAAAACTTTTCTCCGCGCGCACACCAAGGGTGGGATCGTACGCGCCATAAATACTCTTCAAGTTAAAACTCGCGATCTCGGGGTTAACTCGCTCGATCTGGACTTCCAGGTTGTGTTGCAGCGCAAGCCGGATCGCTTCTTCCAAAGTAAGAGAACGAGCATTATTAGTGCTGGTTTCCGCCTTCGCGGCCACGGCAACGGTCATCAGCGCAAACAAAATTAATTTTCCAAATTTCATTTCGACCGGGAGATTGCTTAACTTCAAACGGTTCGTCAACTTCTGCGCTTCTCAACCCACTACTGACTTTTCGGCCGAAGCCCGATCCATTCGCCCGCTCGAAATTTTCGGCGTGCTCCCGTCAACCAAGATGTCGGTAGCCCATTGAGCGCTACTCGGCGGCGGCCCGGTTCAACCGATCTCTGACGGCTCGCCATGGCTCGGTATTCGGCAAATTTTCGACAACGATCAATTCCGCGCCCGCCGCGTCACACTGATGAAGCTCGGCGTAAATCGCGCGGGCAAATGCTTCAGCATCGTGGGGAATAACCGACACGCGCCCCCATTTTTGGGTCAAAGGAATTTGCGTGTGGGCGATGACGTGAATATCGAAAAGTTTTAAATTTTGAGTTTTAAATTTTAAGTTTTTCGAAATGAAATTTAAGATTTGTGATTCCAAATTCAGTTCGTCACGCCAGGAAAGAATTACAAGTTTGGCATTGGGCGAGTAGTGCTTCTTCAAAAGACCCGGACTGCGCAAAACTTCTTCGCTGTGGCCGAAACCCAGAGTCAACTCGCCGGTCACCGCGAGAAGCGATTCGGCGTGAATCATTCCGGGCCGCAACAGACACGGCGGCTTGACCGTCACATCAACGACCGTTGATTCAATCCCAACCTGGGATTGTCCTCCATCGATAATCAAAGAAATTTTGTTTCCTAAACTTTTTCTCACGTGCTCGGCGCTCGTGGGAGAAAGCTGGTTTGAAATATTTGCGCTCGGCGCAGCGAGTGGAAAATCACAAGCGCGAATCACGGCCTGGATAAATGGATGGCTCGGCCAGCGCACGCCAACGGTTTCTCCGCCAGCGGTGACCGAATTCGGAATCCTTTCCGCGCGCGGTAAAACCAAAGTGAGCGGTCCGGGCCAAAAGGCTTTCGCCAATTTTTCCGCCAGCTCCGGCCAATGCGACACGCAACGTCGCGCCATTTCCAAACTGGCGACGTGAACAATGATGGGATTTTGCGCGGGACGACCCTTCGCTACGAAGATTTTCTCAACGGCTTTCTGATCAAATGCGTTTGCGGCGAGTCCGTAAACCGTTTCCGTTGGCAACGCGACCAGTTCACCTGCGCGAAGTATTTCCGTCGCGTGCTTGACTGCTGTTTGAAATAGAGCAGTGGTGTGCGTCGGTAGGATTTCTGGTGCGGAAGACAGTTTCATTCGCGTCGGCTTGAGTTGTAGTCGCAAGGCTCGTGCTTCGCAAGGAACACAGATGTCTCGGATGCGAGTTTTCGAATTCTTAATCTTAATCGTAATCCTACTCTTAATCTGCCCCGGAAGGAGGACTGATTAAGATTAAGAGTAGGATTACGATTAAGAGAGGAACGATATGTCCGCGCTCCGTTTCGTCTTTCATTCGCCGACTTCGTTTCTAAAATTCGTCCGTGCTGAAAAATTTGACCGAACAACTTCGTCAATCGGAGCCGCTGGTTGATGCGCAAGTATTTGAAGCCGTTGCGCAATTGATTGATGAAAATATTTCCACTGAAACCAAAGCGGATTTTCTCACGGCCCTTTCGCAAAAAGGTGAAACGGTGGAGGAGTTGGCGGCGTTCGCGCGCGAGTTGCGTGAAAAATCAATTCAACCAAAACTCGATGCGGAGACTCGCTCGCGTGAAATTCTCGATGTCTGCGGGACGGGCGGTGATCACCTCAATACGTTTAATATTTCCACGACCGTTGCGCTGCTGGTTGCTTCGGCGGGTGTGACAGTGGCCAAACACGGCAATCGCGCGGTGACTTCACAATCCGGCAGCGCGGATGTTCTCGAAGCGCTCGGCATCAGAATTGATTTGACGGCGGAACAGGCGGCAGAATGTTTGCAGAAACATCACTTCGCTTTTTTCTTTGCGCCGAAATTTCATCCGGCTTTCAAACATATTGCGCCCGCGCGAAAACTTTGCGCGCAACGCGGGCAGCGCACGATTTTTAATTTGATGGGACCGCTTTTGAATCCGGCACGACCGACAGCGCAATTAATCGGCGTGCCGAATCCGAAATTTTGCGAACCGATGGCGAAGGTTTTGCAAATGCTCGGCGTGCGGCGGGGAATGGTGGTGAGCGGGAAAATTGGAACATCGAACATCCAACATCGAACATCCAACACCGAAAGCAGCCGCGCGGAAAATTCCGAGTCCCGAGTTTCGAGTTCCGAATTGTTTCTGGATGAGTTCTCGACGTTGGGGGAAAACTTTCTGGCGGAGTTTTATCAGGAGCGCGGGTTTAGTTGCTCGACGATTTCGCCCGAAAATTTTCCTTTGCAACCGGTTTCGTTGGCAGATTTAGGCGGAGCCGACAGCAAATCGAACGCGGAAATCACGCGGCGAATTTTTTCCGGCGACGAACGTGGGCCGAAACGCGATGCGGTGTTGTTAAATTCTGCGGCGGCGTTGCTTGTGGCAGGAAAAGTAAAAAATCTGAGCGACGGATGGGATCTCGCCGCTCAATTAATTGACAACGGAAGTGCAGAAAAAAAACTAAAGGAACTGGCTCTGTTTTCGGCGGAAGGCAAACCGTGAGGACTGACTCCCTTTGCGACAAAGAGGTTCAGCGTTTCAACAATTCGGCCACGTCCACCGCCGCATCGGGAAATGCCATGGGTTTGGCCTGGTCGCCAGCGTGCAAAACAGTTTTGCCACCGTAACCCGTAAAATTCGGTTCGCGATAAACTTCCACGGTCAGTTCGTTGAGGTTCACAATCCACACCTCAGTTACACCCGCGCGCCCGTAGGCGGGAAGTTTGTCCGCCTGATCCGCCGCCAACGTCGTGTCGGAAATTTCCACCAGCAGAAAAACATCCGACGGTTGCGGATGCCGCTGGCGATAAAAATCTGCCGACGGCTTGAGCAGCATGATGTCCGGCTGGGGTTCGGAATGATCGTCCAGACGCACCGGGTTCTGAACCGAGATGACCCAGCGGCCTTTGGCCGCAGCGGTGAAGATTTGGTTTAAATAATTAGTGACGCCGCCGTGAAACGGGCCGATGGGTGACATATCAATGATTTCTCCTTCGAGCAACTCCACCCGCGCGTCAGGACGCAAAACGCCGGTCTCGGCCATTCGGTAATATTCTTTGACGCTGAAACGATGTTTGGTCGGCGCAAGCATGGTGCGAATTTAGCCGTTCACTTCGGCATCTGCAAGCCCACCTTGTCCGTCACCTGCGTCACGCCGATTTGTTCCTTGCTTGAACCGCCGGTCTTGCGGCGCGACTCGAGAACGGAAGCGCAGAAAAAAAACTGAAGGAGCTGATTTTGTTTTCGGCAAAGTGTTCCTAAATGTTTGCCAAAAGAGAGTGTCATAGTGAGACTCCATTTTATGAATCACGTTTGACAAATCAGGCCGGTGAATACAAAATGTCTGCGTGCGGATTATCAAAGAAGCGTTCCTCGTGGCGGCGAGGAGAAAGCATTCGGTGGCGGTCCGCCACCTGGACGTTTGGCGTAAGACGGTCAAGGCGGCGACGTGGCGCAACCTGATGGACGGGCGGCGAAGTTACCCGGACACAGACGCCGTGAAAGTCCGCAGCGGGCGGCAGGTATTGATTTTCAACATCCGCCGAAACGATTATCGGCTGATTGCGGCAGCGCATTTCAACCGCCATATCCTCTATACCTTGCGTTTTATGACGCACGCCGAATACAGCAAAGACCGCTGGAAAGACACATTATGAAAACGACACGAACAAAAATTGAATTTGCCCGTCTGCCAAAAGATTATGCCGGGCTTTGCCGGATGCTCACACCGCGCCCGATCCACGACAAAGTGGATTTTGAGAACGTGACAGAAATCACCGACGCCATCGCCGGGCACAAGTTGACGGCAGACCAGGAAGATTATTTCGATCTGCTTTGCCGCTTGATTGAAGATTACGAAAAGGAGCCTGCGCAACTGGACACGTCCAAAGTGACGGGGCTGGAGGCCTTGCAACACCTGTTGGAAGCGCACGACCTGAGCGCGGCAGACTTGGCACGGTTGCTGGACGTTCACCGGACGCTCGGCGCAATGATCTTGCGCGGCGAACGGCAGTTGACGCTGGCGCACGTCCGGACGCTGGCGAAACATTTCAGCGTCTCCGCCGATTTGTTCCTTGCTTGAACCGCCGGTCTTGCGGCGCGACGAGAACGGAAGCGCAGAAAAAAACTGAAGGAACTGATTTTGTTTTCGGCGGAATGCGGTTGAATCCAATGAGGCGAGATTTCCTGGAACCAACCCCAGAAATGCCCATTAAACCGAGGCCGCGTCAGATGTTAGCCTTGCTTGGCAATTCCATCTATCCTTTTGACAGTCCAAACATGCTTCTCTGAACAGGCATAGTCGATCGTGTCCGATGTGTAGCCAACAAGTATGGGGGTTGAAGTACAGGGCACCTCTACGCAACGCTCAACCCGAGTGCCGCAGGAAAAGAACTCTGTAATTGCCGCCATTGGGGTCCATCTATTGTAGCTCTGACACGCGAACCGGCCTTATCCGTACCAAGCATGATTATTTCCATGATGCTCTTGGCAGAACCTGTTTTGCCATCGTGGGACACCACGATATCTGACGCATACGGATTCGCGATTCGAGCCATTAAGGCGGCAGTTCTTATGCCCATTCGCTACTTTTGTTCAAACTCTTTCTCAATCATAAACTGGTCAGTCTCACTGTCTTTTTTAAAACAAACTGTTCACCGCTGTTCCGAGGACGCTGAGCGGGCCGGTGTCTTCCAAACCTTCGGTAGCTTTGTCGAGTTTTTGCAGGGAGAGTTTTACATTTTTCAACAAGCTTTCGTCGTTGATCAGTTTGCCGACGGAACCCTGGCCGCGATTTATTTTCTCCAAAATTTCCTTCATGTTCGTCATCGCAGCGGATGTTTCGTTGTAGAGCTTTTCGTCTTTCGCCAGTTTGCCGAGCGTGCCTTGTCCGGCGTTGATGCCTGCGACGACGGTCGTTGCTTGATCCACCAC
The DNA here is from genome assembly GCA_039916145.1 of Verrucomicrobiota bacterium. Lineage (GTDB taxonomy): Bacteria > Verrucomicrobiota > Verrucomicrobiia > Limisphaerales > CANJXF01 > CANJXF01. The sequence continues at coordinate 11,660 of JBDSLX010000377.1, forward strand.
GGTGCGCGCGCGGGCGAGCGTCAGGCTGACTTCCGTGCTGGTGGATTGCAAATTGGAGACAGTGTTCAATGCGGAAACGTAAAGCGCGTCGTCGTTGATCAATTTTCCAACGGTGCCTTTGCCTTCCGCAATTTGAGAGGAAATCGTCTGCAAATTTCCAAAAATAGCCGTCACTCTGGGACCGTTTTCTTTCATGAAATCGGTGAGCGGCGCGAGCAAATTATTTATTGAGTCGCCGGTAAAACTTTTGGTCAGGTTTTCGACGCCGCTGGCGACGTTGTCAAGTTTGGTCATGAGCGCGCTGAGATCGGGTTGCTCGGCGGTTTGAAGATAGGCGCCGTCATCCACTTTAACACCGGCGGGCGTGCCGAAATCGACCGCCACAAAATTTTGCCCCATCAAGCCGGCAAATTTGACCATCGCTTTGCTGTCGGTTTTCAACTCGGCCTTATCGTTTATTTTCATCGAAACTTTGACCTGATTATTGGTGATGATAATTTTTTCGACTTGCCCAATTGGAACTCCGGCCAATTTTACCGGGTCGCCTATTTTAAGTTCTTGTACGTTGTTGAAAAGTCCGTGGACATGGTAACCACCTTTCAAAAATTTGGCACCGCCGAGCATTTCGAGAATGATAAAGGCCGCAATGAGGGCGAGCGCAAAAAATACGCCCAGCCGGGTTTCGAGTGTGTTTTTCATGAGTCAGGTTTTGGTTTGCATGAGGTCTGCGTGTATAAATTTTTTGATGAGCGGGTCGGAATGTCGTTTCACTTCATCCGGCGTTCCAATGAATAAAATTTTTCCTTCGTTAATGATAGCAATTCGGTCGGCGACGCCAAACGCCAAATCGCGGTCGTGCGAGACGACGATGGACGTGGCATGGGTGCGCTCTTTCAAATTTAAAATTTCTTCGCCGATGGTGACGGCGATCAGGGGATCCAATTCGCTGGTCGGTTCATCGTATAAAATCAATTGCGGCTCAATGACGAGCGCACGGGCGATGGCGACGCGCTTTTTCATGCCTCCGGAAAGTTCGCCGGGCGAACGGTCTTCGAGACCTTTCAGGCCGACCAATTCCAATTTTGCGCCAACGATGCGGCGAATTTCCGCAGGCGGTTTGAGTTGATGTTCGGTAAGATACAACCCGACGTTTTCACCAACGCTCAAAGAATTGAGCAGCGCGCCGGATTGAAAGACCATCGCCAGCCGATATTTGTCCATCACGCCGGGCGCCTGAATGGATTCGCCTTCGATTAAAATTTCGCCCTGGTCGGGCGTTTCCAAGCCGATGATGTGTTTGAGCAAAACGCTTTTGCCACTGCCGCTGGGACCCATGATGACGAAAATTTCTCCGGGCTGCACCTCGAAATTCAAATCCTTGAGCACCGGCACCTTGCCAAAACTTTTGGAGAGTCCGCGCACCTGAACGCTGACGCTGTTGGAATTTGTCGAGTTCGAGTTCGCGATCATAAATCGAGATTAAGCAGAAGCCGGGTGACGAAATAATCGAGGATCAAAATCAGGACGATGGAATTGACGACGGCTTTGGTGACGGAGCGGCCAATTCCGCGCGGGCCGCCGATGGTTTGCAAGCCCTGGTGGCAGGAAACCACGCCGATGACCAATGCAAAAATAAAACTCTTGATCAAACCGTGCGCGACATCGCCGATATCGACAACCTCCCGCAAATTGTTGAAGTAAGACTGGAAACTGATGGCGATCATTTTGTTGTAGGCCGAGACGAGTGCGCCACCAAACCAGCCGACCATGATTGCGAAAATAACCAGAAGTGGCAGCGCGACGGCAATCGCCAGCACACGCGGTAAAACCAAATAGTGAATCGGGTTGATGTTCATCGTGCGCAACGCGTCGATTTCCTGATAAGCGCGCATCGAACCAATTTCCGCCGCCATGGAAGAACCGATGCGGCCCGCGATTAAAATGGACATCATCACCGGGCCGAGTTCTTTGCACATAGAAACGCCCACCATGCCGCCAATCACATTGCCAAGACCGCGCTGCACCAGAACCGAACCCGCCTGCAACGCCAAAACGCCACCGATAAAAAGGGAGAGGATGCAGGCCATGAGCAGACTGGCGTTGCCGATTTCAAAAAGTTGGTCGTATATTTTCTGCCGGTGACGCCACGCCAAAGGCAGTGAGGCCATGGTGCGGCCGAACAGCAAAAGCATTTCCCCTATGTTTTGAAACATATCAGAGTCTCATTCCCGAATTTAAAATTGGCAAATCGCAAAATTCGTTCATACGTAATTATTTTTTGGGTTCATTCCTCACTGGGTTCTTGGCGGTTCCAAATGGAAAATAACACAGCCGCCAACGCTTTCCTTCCGACACGGATTCATATTGGAAAAGTCCGAACAAGAGCGAGCATTTTTTCGTCGTCGCCGAGACATCGCGGCGATAGAGATTCCAAAGTAAAGACTGGCTGGACGCATGGGTCTGCGGATTTTTCTCCGCGCGCCAGATTGACCAGATGGGTGAGTAATCGCGTTCGATGCTTTTGTTGTTGGGCAAAATCGGTTCGAGCAGCGCGAGAATTTGCAGACGTTGTTTGCCTTCCAAATCGCGGCGAAAAGTAAAGAGCGGCCAGAAATCGACCCGATGCAAAGCGGAGTCGGTCTCTAAATTTTTCTCGGATATATCGGAATAAAGAAAAAAGAGAATTCGCGTCCGCTCTCTTTCCAATGGAGGCGAGTAGAGCCGGTTGTATTTGTAAATCGGCCAGAGATAAAAATTGCTTTGCAGATTCGTATTGGAGGCGCGACTGAAAATCGGCCAGACGCGCGAAGTGTTTTTTCCTTCGCCGCGAGCGAAGACAATCAACGGCCAGGGCGCGCCGATCTCGTGATATTTTTTTTCGCGGTCGTCGGTGATGGTCAAACCAATGGGCCACGGCGCGGTCAGCGAATCTCGGCGCGGCGAGCGAAGCCTGGTGAAAAGGGGCAGGACAGAAATTTGTTTTTCAGGATTGTCGGTTCCAATGCCAGTGGTGTTTTTGAAAAATATCGGCCAGGGCGCAAAAAATTTATCGTGTCCCCCGATGATTTCTTCTTCGTCCAAACTATTGGTGCGCGTGGTCACATCTTTGTGTTCCGCGCCAACGATTGGCCAGACCTGCCAGCCGCGCAGAGCGTTTCCACGCCGAAGATGGAACACGGGAAAAAGATAATTATCGGTGACGACATCTTTCTTGCGCGATTTTGCGTAAAGGGGAAAACCAATGAAAAAAATTTCGTCGCGGAACAAACGATTTTTTAATGTTCCATAAATCGGGAACAACGCGGTGTAGTTGAGTTCTGGAACCGATGAGCGCTGGTGAAAATAAATCGGGAAAAGCGTGAAGCGTCCCTTCTTTTCTTCGTCTTGCGTATTTCCGCCGGCGAAGGAGAACAATTGCAAAATTTGAAAACGATATTCCGCGCCATAACGGTCGTAAGTCAGAAGCGGATATAAAAAATCTAATTCCTCCGATTCCAGTTCGGCATCGCGCGTGCAGGAAAAAAGGGGAGGCAAGGCAAATTGTTTTTGCGATTCCTTTTGCTCCAAAAAAAAGAGCGGGCCGAGTGCTTCGGTTCGTTTTCCCGGCGCCAGCGTGAGAGAAAATTCATCGTAAAGCGGCCCCGCCGACCAATCAGCTTTCGCTGCGCCGAGATGCAACATGAAACCAATAAAAATCGCGAGTCGCAGGATATACATTGCCGTCAAATTATTTCAGTGTGCGGATAGTAAAAGCGACCGCTCACCCGTCAAGCTTCGCCCGGTAAAATATTTCTGAGCCGGTAACGTTACCGAATAACAAATTGCACCACGCTTGCCCCAAAATACGCCTCAAATTAAACATTGAGATTGACTTCAATTATTCGGATTTATATTTTCGATATAACAATTGAGGTTTTTACCTCGGTTCCTCTGGATCCAGTGGCGATCGTGCATTTTCGTCACTGGGTCTTTTTATTTTCCAGCCAGTGCGAATGAGCAGATTCAAGAGCGCCGGCAAAAATGCGAGCGCCGCGATCATGCAAGTCGTGACGCCCACCGACATCACAAATCCCAGGCTCGCGATGCCCTGATGTTTAGCGAGAATCAAACTGCCGAAGCCGGCAATCGTCGTCAGACCTGAAACCAGAATTGCTTTGCCCGTACTCTTGGCGAGAATGGCGGGGGTTCGCTCTTCAGCAAACCGATTTAAAATGTGAATGCCATTCGTCACGCCGATTCCAATGACGAGCGGCAACGTCATGATATTCGCCGGGTTGAAAGAAATTCCGTAATGTCCCATCAGACCCACCATCCAAACTGCGCCAACTCCGACGGGCAACAGCGCCAAAATCACCGCTGCCAGCGAACGGAAATGAATCAAAACTAAAATCGCGATTGCGCCCAAAGCGTACCACGCCGCCTGCTCGTAACTTTCCCGCAGCAACGTGGTGTATTCGTAAAGTTGCACCGGTGTTCCCGTGACGTTTGGATCCACCGTGCGCAATTGCCGGACAAATTCTTCCTGTTGGTCGCGCTGCCAAACGTCTTCCTTCGGATAAACCTGCAACAGATATTTTCCCGTCTGGCCGATGAACCGGTTTCGTAACGCCGTCGGCAAATCTTCCGAGCGCATTGGCCCCGAAGCGTCCTGATTTTGCAGCGCGCGAAATGTTTCGTGAATGTCAGTGAAAAGCGCTTGTTGAAATTGAAACAAACGCCCCGCTGTTTCTGGATGGCCATTCAACATTTCTCTTCGAAAAGCAATGATCGCGGTGCGCAACGCGAGCAAATCTTTCGACAATTTCAGGTCGTCTTTTTCCGCCATGTCTGCTGCTACTCCGAGATAGCCTTGCAACGTCCACAAGACCCGGCTCAACTCAGGAAGGTCGATGGCTTGATCATCACTCCTGGCAAATCGAATTGTGGCAACGTCCGCTTTGATCTGGCGCACTAACTCCAATTTTTTCGTTTGGTCTTCGGTCAAATATTCGCTGATGGGATCGGCGTTTGCGACCGCTGGAAGTACTTTGATTTTCTCTTTTAATTCCGCCAGATGATCGAGGTTCGTCGCGACGATTGCGCCAAACAAAACTGATTTCTCGGCGGAGTCGATTAACTTGTGCTCGAACACAACGGCCGGGAGACCCTTGCTTTGCATATTGAGCAAATTGTAGTCGAAATGAACTTTGCGAAATTGGAGGGCCGACAATCCGCAAAGAACTGCAATTACAATTGAGACCATCACCGGGCGGCGCAGCCAGATGTTTTCGATTTTCGCGCGGCGATCTACTTGGGTCGCGTTAACGTCGATCACATTTTGTCGGCCACGCAAAAGCAGAACCGGTAGCAGGGTCATCATCGGCACGAGACAAAGCAACATTCCTGCACCACAAATAATTCCCATTTCCTGAATGCCTTTGAAATTGGTCAACGCCATCGCAAAAAATCCGAACGCCGTCGTAAATGCTCCCGTAAAAATTCCCAGGCCCGTGAAGACAATCGCTTTTTCAACGGCTTCCTGCGGAGTTTTCCCGTGCCGAAGTTCTTCCTCGTAGCGAGTGATCAAATGAACGCCGAAATCAATCGCCAGACCGATGAGGATCGGCACGAACGTGATGGTCAAAATATTCAAGTGGCCGACGACTGCCGTTGTGAAAAACATTGTGTAGCCAAGTCCCACCACCAAACAAAGTGTCGCCTTGAGCGGGCGTCCGGTTTGACGGTAGCCATAAATAAAAATCAGCGCGCAGGCAAACAGCGAGACAACGCTGGCGATGGTCGAGTCCTGTTGCGATTGCGCCATCTCATCGTATTCCAGCACCGGCTCGCCGGTGAGGCCGACATTCAATCCGGAAACTTCGCTTTGGGTTTGTTGCACGAGTTCCCGCAAACGTTTTACCGCATCTCCATTTTGTTTCTCCGTCAAAGCCCGCGTCGTGACCAAATAAATCCGGCCTTTCGCAAACGTGATGTAAATCTCGCGTTCCGCCTCATCGCCCGCGCCGAACAACGCATTGATTCCCGGCGATGGAGGAGTTCCGCGCCGCTCCAAACCTTCTGTTCCTTGAACGACGATCCGTTCGAGCGCGGGCATCGCCTTGATTAAGGATTCGTTTTCGGCATTCCGTTCCTGCGTGGCGGTGCGAAACTGTCGGTTCACCAGCGCAAAGAGTGAAGTCAAATTCGTTGCGCGCGTGAATTGTTCGACGAACGGGCGAAAATCCTGCAGCGTCTGGCGCAGTTCCTTTAACTGGTCTTCCGGCACAAACAGCAATGCTTTGTGCCCGAGCATTTTTAAATCGCCTTTGTAAAAAACGTCGGTGAAAAGATTTGTTTCTGCTTCCAACTTTGCGCCGAGTCGCTCGACGAATTGCCGGTTTTTTTCCATCAACTCGCTTTCCACCACCACCACCAAATCGTCCTGCGTCGGAAACTCCTCTTTGAATCTTAAAAAATTCTGGTGATATTTTTTGTCCGAACCGACCAGATCATTGCGACTCGTGTCGAACTTGAGATTTGTGATGGTGTATCCAACGCCAAAAAGAAAAAGAAAAACCTGCGCATAAATAAACCAGCGCGGATAGGTGCAAACCGCGTAGGCCAGGCGACGCAAAAAACGGACCGCTAAAGATTCTTTGGGCGATGTCATGTTTCCCGGATAACCGTTGCCGCGCGTCACTCGACGAACTCGGCATTTGCATAAACCTCTTTCACATCATCATCTTCTTCCAGCGCATCCACCAATTTATTGACCGCCGCCATCGCGGTCGTGTCAGACAAAGGCACCGTGAGCGTCGGCAACGAAGTCACTTCGGCCGCGTCACACTTGATTCCCCTCGCTTCGATTTGTTTGTGAACCGCTTCGAACTTCGACGGCTCCGTCAAAATTTCGTAACCCTCTTCGTGGGCTTTAAAATCTTCCGCGCCCGCTTCCAATGCAATCTCCATCAACTGATTTTCGTTGGCTGCTTCGCGTGGAATAATCATCTGTCCCTTGCGTTGAAATAATCGGCTCACCGCGCCAGCCGCCGCCAGCGTTCCGCCATTTTTCGTCAACACACTGCGAATCTCCGCCGCCGTCCGATTGCGATTGTCCGTGCTGAGTTCCACGAGCAACGCGACTCCGTGCGGCCCATAAATTTCGTAAGTCAGATCTTCATACAAGACCACTTCACCGCCGCCGGTTCCTTTTTTAATGGCGCGTTCGATATTCTCCGACGGCATGTTCGCGCCGCGACATTTGAAAAGCACCATGCGCAAACGCGGATTCATATTCGGATCGCCGCCGCCGATCTTCGCGGCGATGGCGATTTCCTTCGCGAGCTTGGCAAAAATTTTCCCGCGCTTAACGTCAATCGCGCCTTTGAACCGTTTGACTTTCGCCCATTTGCTATGTCCGGCCATATTTTAAAAAAGCAATTTGTTGAGAGATGAGAGTTGAGAGCCGCGCAACTCTCAACAAAAAACTTCCTACTTGTAAGAGACGACGTGAGGAGTCTCTGATTTTAGGAAAGAAGTGAGACTCCTCACGTCGTCTCCTACGGTTTCTTGAGGCGATAAAACTGCGCGCTGGCGGAAAGGGTATTGGTGACGGTGAATTGCGCGCCGACGACGGCCGGCGAATTAGTGGAATCAATCCAGTTGGTGGATGAATTAAAATCCGCCGCCGCTTGCAACGTGAACCCCAGCGCATTCGTGGGCCACGAGAGAACCAGTTCATTGCCGCTCACCCGCGAAGTTAAACTGACCGGCATTATGATTCGGAAAATGCTGCCATAACCCCAGAATCCGCCCATAGAACCTGTTCCATACAAGTTTCCGTCGCTTCCTTGAATTACACCAGCGTACGGAAAGAAACCGCTCGGATTACCCAAAGTAACCAATGTTGAAAAAGTCCCCGACAGGCTGATTTTGAAAACAGTTCCGTCATTAGGTAGGCCTCCTAAATAAGTCGTCCCATAAAAATTGCCATCGCTGGATTGGATCAAACCGCCATACGGAGATTTACCGTTGGTATTATTGAATGAAACGATGGAGGTTAATACACCGTTGGTCGTCATTTTGAAAGCCGTGCCGTAATTCGCTGTTCCACCGCCCAAAGTAGTCCCATATAAACAACCATCACCCCCAAGTGTAAGTTTGGCGCGCGGGTTAGCCCCGTTCGTACCATTGAACGAAAGCAGCGTTGTTAAAACGCCAGCAGGATTCATTCGAAATATCGTGCCCTTGTTGTTGAATCCACCGGCACTTGTTGTGCCGTAAAGAAACTCGTCGGATGTCTGAATCAATTCAGCAAATGGTTGTCTCCCATTCGTGTTGTTGAAAGAATTCAACGTGGTTAAAATTCCATTGGTCGTCACTTTATATACTGTGCCATTGCCAAAGTCGCCACCCACAGCAGTCGTGCCATAGAAATCGCCATCCCTTGATTGAATGAGTCCTGCATAAGCAAAACCGCCATTAGGGCCATCCAATGAAACCAAAGTCGTTAAAATCCCATTTGTCGTCATTTTAAAGATTGTTCCATTGTTTGTGCCGGCTCCAAGAGTAGTCCCGTAGAAACTTCCGTCTGTTCCTTCCACAAGAGGAGCATATGGATGACCGCCGTTTGTTCCAGTAAACGTAACAAGTGTTGTAAATGTTTTATCCAAACCGATTTGAAAAATCGTTCCCCTATTACTCGCACCGCCGGATTCGGTCGTCCCATAAAAAAGTCCACTGCTTCCCTGCACTAACTCAGCTTGAGGATTTGCCCCCTTCAAATTATCGAAAGAATAAAAAGCTTCCAACGTCTGCCCGCGCGCCAGCGGCGCAAGCGAAAGGGTCAAACTCATTAAAATTATTTTGGAAATGTTCATCAGAGGTTCCGGCGGATTTTTTTTTTCCCGCCGAGCCTAGCCGTTTTTACCAAAAATCCAAGGAGAAGGTTCCTTCTCCTTGGATTGCGTGAACCGAATTTATTTTCTTTTATCCGCCGAACGTGAGGCTCGCGATGTCGCTGTCCAGGCCGATCTCCGCGTCGTCGATCACCCCGCGCGCCAGCGGCGCGAGCGCGAGGAACAAAGCCATCAGAAAAACCAGGCGAAATTTCGTGGTCATTGGTTGCGTGAGTTTAGCGTTTTCTTTGCCATTCGCGAGCGTTCTCTCGGGGCCTTTTATTGGCTGGTCTCCAAAAAAATATCCAATGCGTTTTCTAATTGTTGAAATGTTTCCTCCAATCGCAGCACCAGCGGCGACATCTTTCGCCAATCCAAATCAAAGGAATACGCATTGCGAAAGACGTGACGAAAACGCAAATAATCGAGCAGCACATCGTGAAGTTCGCAGGACAACAACGCCGGGCGATTCGCGGCAAATGTTTTCATGCGCAACAGCAATTCGCGATGCCACATGTCGCCTTTCACCGGCTCGCCATCCAATTCGACACTCGCGCGTTTGAAAATATTTTCGACGCC
>JBDSLX010000378.1:0-4608 GCA_039916145.1 Verrucomicrobiota bacterium
ATGGGTCACCTGCACCAAGGGCTGCTCGAAGATCGTGCCGACCGAACCGGCCACCGTGCGACGTTGCCACGGACTGCCGCACGTCTCGCCCACGATCAGAAAATGCGCGCCGAACGCCGCGCAATTCCGCACCACCGCGCCCAGATTTTCCGCGCTGGCAATCCCTTCCACTGCGGCGAGCAGCAGCGGACGCGACGCATTTTTCAGCAACGTGGCAAAGTCCGGTTGCGGCGGAATCTTGGCGACCGCCAACGCGCCTTGATGCACCTGATAACCGGTGATGCTTTCCAACACCGCGCGTTCGGCGACATACACGCAGATCTCTTCCGGCCGGGCGCGCAATTGCGGTTCCAATTTTTCCAACCACGCGGGCGTGAGCAATGCGGAGACGACCGTGAACCGGCTCGCCAACAGGCGCTGCACCACTTTGATATTCGAGGCCACCAACACTCCATCGCGTTCATGTTCTTCGACCCGTTTGCGAGTCGAATACAACGCCAGTTCCGGCGCATCGAGAGATTGAACCAGTTTTATTTGCAAGAGAGCCACGCGGGAATTAAAGCGGGCAAAGGCAGTAATGAGAAGCGCGGAGAAATATCAAGGCTGACGACAGCGTAAACGATTCAGAATGGCACCCCTTCTTTATACATGCGGAGGTTTCGGTCGTCGTGTAGGCAACGCCGTTCAAGGTGTTGATTTGCGTTTTAGAGGATTGCTTGTGAAAGCGGACCGGGGCCATTTTTTAAGAATGGAGCGCAATGCCGCAGGCATGTTTTGCTCCGCATAATGTGAGATCCTAAATCGGTCAAAAATTATTCCAGACTGATACCCAAGTTCAGACCACTCATCACCTGAAACAGAATGAGGAACAAAAAACATTTTTAACGGAATCACATGAGGCGTTTTGGTCATCCATGTCCGACACCAATCGCCCGGCTGTAATTCAAGTCGTTTGTCCCACCAATGTTTTCCAGTTGCACATTGGCCGAATGCGATCAGCTTCGATGAACGTCCGTCGGGAAACGACCGCCAAGTTACGATATCTAAACCAGCATCTTTCTTTGTTCGTGCAGTAGGAATTTTTCTGTCGGGTTTACCTTCTTGAATCAGGTGCAAACACAATTCTTCAACCGCGTTACAAAACTCTTTTGCGCCAATTCTTCTTGGAAAGCCGAAATGTGATAATCGGCGGGGACTTCGGCAGAACCAAAATACACTCTGAGGTTCCCCCGATTTAGTGGACACGGGGGGAACCTCACTGCGCCTTGATGGTCAATCGATCCATGTGCATAAAATAATCAATAATCGCATCGTCGATTTCGTCAAGAATCTTTAGGTCATGGGCATGATTTCCTTGATGGAAAGTGAGTTGGAGGGATTAAGGCGGATTATTGAAAGTTTATTGATGGCATGCCTGACGATGTGTCGCCGAGAGCGCCTGATAGCTTTTAGTATTGGAAGGTATCATGCTGGCCTTAGAAATGAGTGCGCGATATTTCGATAAGAATAATGAACAAGACCCCTCTGAAAGCTGGACCTCCGAAACGGCTTGTCAGGCGAGAATCGTTTTGACTCAAGCGCGCCGCCGCCGTTTATACAGGAAACTTAGCGTGGAGGATTCTGTCATGAACGTTTGTGCGGAATTGGTCGATACAGGACATCTTGATGGATGGGTTACGCTGGGATCGGACGGGCGACCCTGTAAAGTGATTGATATCCGCGTCACCTCATTAGGCCAGGAATATCTGGAAGGTTTTAAAGATGAAGTGGCGTGTCCAATTTCGCTTATCCCAGAGCAGGTTCTTTGGCTGGTAAAGGGCGTTGCGGTCGCCGTTCTTTTTATGTGCCTTCTGCTTTTGACTCCAGAAGCAACGACTCGCGCCGGGAAGTTTAGCGACAGGGGCCCCGCCTCGTTTCCAGTTGCAGAAATTGTTCCGTCTCTCCAAACCGAGACCGCTCGCGTCTCGGATCATTCGCAAGCGCGCGGAACGCCCACATCGACCGCAGAAAGCTCGCGAATTTTTCAAACCTTGTGTGTGCGATGTAGCCGAATCGAATAGCTTGGGTGGATTCAAAGACTTGGAGCTTGCCTCACCGCAACCATGGACTTGGCGCACTGCGTTTATGAAATCGAGCATTTCATTGAATTTGAAATTTTTGAGAGTTGAGCGCAGGATCCGGTTATGAAAAAACATTATCTCAAATTAGCGCCAACTGAACAGGCACTCCTCGCCGCTTCTGCAACTATCTTTTCCGCTTTTCTCGCGGCGGGTCAGTCCCAACCAGGCCAGGAAAAAGATTTAGCCGAAAAGTCCGTTGACCTCGCCATCACTATTGCTGAAAGGATTGATCAGATTGTTTCCGCAGATGACGAATTGGCCTAAAGCGTCTGAGTGTCATCCCCTTCACAAAATCTTACCGTTGAGCAGAATTACATATTCCCGGGGCCAGAAAAACTTTGTGTCGTGTTCTGCAACCACGACAACGCAAGCAATTTATTGTAGTCCCATATCAACGTGGCCCGCCCTAATTGATGATTTGGTCTTCTGGGCGCTGTGGGCCAGGGGTTGCTTTGACCGCGAGTTTTAGAATGACGTTGTCGCGAATGAGGTCGTCTGATTTGCCGGGATAATTGATATTAAAATCTTTACGGTTGATGGCGAAGTCGGCGTCCACTTTCACCGCGTCATCTGTAATATCAACTTTGGCCGGGAACGAAATGCTTTTGGTGACGCCGTGCAGTTCAAGGTTGCCGGTGACGTTCTGTTGATTGTCCGCAGGCTCGATCTTGGTAACGGTAAACGTAGCCACAGGATATTTTTCCACATCAAAAAAGTCGGCGCTCTTCAGATGGCCAGTTAGCTTTGGGTTGTCGGCCCAGATTGTTTTCATATTTATCTTAATTTCCGGTGTGCCAACAATCTTCCCCTCCGCGACATTGATTGTTCCCGCGAAGTTCTTGAAGCCGCCGTCATGCTTGCCGGTCACCTTGGAACCGATAAAGCCAATCGTGGAATCAGCGCGAACGACATATTCCTTGCTGGCAGCGGGCTGTGCCAAGGAAGGTTCCGTTTTGGCGGGTTCGCTTGCAGTGCTTTTGTGAACTTTGTCAGAAGGGTCGGAACAGCCGGCAACAGCCAACAGACCCAGCGCGAAAATAAAAACAAGATTTAATTTTTTCATCGTTGTTGTTTGTCGCCCTTTCACGCGCTGCTGTCAAATACCGACTCGGTCCTGACTGGGAATTTACATGTGCGCAATTATGTTGTCGCCGAACTCGGAACATTTGATTTCCGTTCCACCTTCCATTTGTCGCGCGAAATCGTAGGTCACGCGCTTCGATCCAATCGCACCGTTCAATCCTTTGATGATGAGATCGGCGGCTTCCGTCCAGCCCATGTAACGCAACATCATTTCGCCGGAGAGAACAACCGAACCAGGATTCACGCGATCTTGATTTGCGTATTTCGGCGCAGTGCCGTGGGTCGCTTCGAAAATCGCGTGGCCGGTGACGTAATTGATATTTCCGCCCGGCGCGATCCCGATTCCGCCCACCTGCGCGGCGAGCGCGTCGGACAAATAATCTCCGTTGAGATTTAGAGTCGCGATGACATCAAAATCTTCCGGACGGGTGAGAACTTGTTGGAGAACGATGTCAGCAATCGCGTCTTTAATCAGAACTGCGCCATTTTTCAACGCAGCCTTTTGTTCATCATTCGCAACCGCCTCACCTTTTTCCTTTTTGGTTTTTTCCCATTTTGCCCAGGTATAAACTTTGTCGCCGAAGATTCGTTCGGCTGCCGAATAGCCCCAATCGCGAAAGGCGCCTTCGGTGTATTTCATGATGTTGCCCTTGTGAACAATCGTGACGCTCTTGCGTTTAAATTTTATCGCGTACTCGATTGCCGATTTCACGAGACGAATCGTGCCGACGTTGGAAACAGGCTTGATGCCAATACCGACTTGCACCGGAATATGCGCCGCGTCGTGGTCCGGTGAAGCGAGCTTCATGTATTCGGCAATCCTGTCCTTGGTGCCAAACCGGATTTTCGCAAAATCTTTTGGAAATTCCTTCGCAATAAAATCCAAAACTTTTTGCGCTTCCGGCGAACCGCCGACGTATTCGATGCCTGCGTAAATATCTTCGGTGTTCTCGCGGAAAATTGTCATGTCCACTTTTTCTGGATATTTCACTGGCGATGGAACGCCGGTAAAATATTGGACGGGTCGCAAGCAAACGTAGAGATCAAGCATCTGGCGCAACGCCACATTGAGCGAACGAATGCCGCCACCGATAGGCGTGGTCAACGGTCCTTTGATGCCGACCAGAAATTCTTTGAACGCTTCGACGGTGTCATCGGGCAACCAATTGTTGAATTTATTGAAAGCAGTTTCGCCTGCAAAAACTTCAAACCAGGAAATCTTTCGTTTGCCACCGTAGGCTTTTTGCACTGCTGCGTCAAAAACGCGTTCGCTCGCCGCCCAAATATCCGATCCCGTTCCATCACCGCGAATGAAGGGAAGAATTGGATTTTCAGGAACGCTGAGTTTGCCGTTCGCGATGGTGATTTTCTCGCCTGCCGGTGGAGTGATGTCTTTGTAGGCCAT
>JBDSLX010000379.1:0-3707 GCA_039916145.1 Verrucomicrobiota bacterium
TTTCTCGCGTCCGATGAATCCTCTTATGTCACCGGCGCAATTCTTCCCGTCGATGGCGGTTGGACGGCAATGTGAATTTGTATGGAAACTAATTTAGCTAACTATATTTCCGGTGGTTACTACATTAGTAAATACGTTGACCGGCCACCTTACGCGGCAGCGGATTTATTGCCGGAGAAAATTCTCAGCTTATCGAGTTGCATCTGCGAGTTCATCCCCGACAGTTGGGCGCTTTCATGGGCAGGTGATTCGGGCGAAGCGAGACAGAAAAGTGCTGCCTTCTTCGGCTTGTCTTCCGAAGAATTCGAGCAGATCAGTGCTTGGACTACTGCACATTTTGACAACGAAGTCGGGTGGCCAAATGTTTGTTTCGATTTGCAAACGGCACGCCTGCTCCGTCAACAATTTATAGCCCTGAACGAGCCAATCGTTATTTTTGGAGTTGGCCTCAATAAATCACTGCAAAAGAGATTTTGCGATTACGCTAAACCTCCGGAACAAAAAGAAGGCTTTGCGCCCAATGGAGAAACAGGTCTCTATCACGCAATTAATTTAATCTCCGCCCTGCCGGAAAATGGAGAAGTATTGGGCTTTGAACCTGCTTCGTACGGTTACTTGCTGGAATGTTCATGGTTGTGCAACGGACTGGAAAAGGAAATTCACGAGAAGCTTGGCGTCCGCCCAAATGAGCATGGTTATATTGACGATTTTGAAACTGCTCTAAAATGCGTAAGCCATATCTCTTTAGACGAAGTCGGCGCGGAGCCGGGACTTTGGCTGCCGTGGCTGATAATAAAATACGATTAACCGACTTTGAGCATAATGAAAATGAATGAAGCAGAGAGCCATCGCTCAATGGAATTGGATAAATCAGGCATAGAAATCTGGCGTGAATCACTCGCGCACTTGCGTCATCTGAGCGACGAAGTTTGGAAACGCTTTCAATTTTTTCTCTGGTTCGATCTCGCGCTTTTCGTTTTTGCCCTTGGCATTTGGCGCTATTCAAAAAGGTTGTCATTTCTTTTATTTCTGGCTGCTTTTTCCGTTGCGGTTATTGGCCGCTACGTCTTGAAAAGAAACCGAATTTATTATCTCCAAATGCTGGCCCGGAAATCGTTGTTGGAAGAGGAATTCGGATTTTACGCCAGCAAATTTTCCGGCACCGAAATTGATTACGCTTTTCCGTGGCGGCTTGCTCCCGGAGTGGTTTCTGAAATCAAAATGGATTTGGACTCGTGGGTGAAAAAGTCCCTTCGCGCGCAAGGCACGATCGCGCTGTGGCAATTCCTTATTTATGAAGCTCTCATCGGACTCGCTTGCGTGCTGCTCCTCGTGCTGATGATTTCTGCAAGTTGATCCGTTACCCCGTTGATTTGTGCGTTAAACAAAACTTCGCTTGGGCATTATTGCTTTCTCGTCCCCGTTGCAGTTAACCATGCTTCTTATGTGCAAAACGATTACTCGACAGCGGTGTCTAATTCTATACGGTAAACAAAACTCCTAAAAACTGACAAACATTGGAAAGTGCACCCATGAAAACTAACGATGAACGCAAAGTTTTGGAACAACTTCTGGCGAATGTCCGCAGGCGTCTTTTCCTAAAATCTTTTAGCGCGACTATTATTTATTCCGGCCTGGTTTTTCTACCCATTGCCGCCATCGCCATCGCGTGCAATGAGCGATGGAATCATGGCAAGGGCAGCGTCACTTTTCTCGTCGGTTCGGTGAGCGCGATTGTCCTTTTCGCAATCGCGAAGGCTCGAAGTGGTTTGGGCGCCCGCGTGCATTCGGCGCTGGAACTGGATCAAACCGCCGGATTGAAAGATCGCATCAGCAGCGCCTACGAATTTTTGGCCGCGAATGATCAAAGCGAAGCCTGCCAGACCCAAATTCAGGATGCCATGGCGCGCGCCAAAGAAATCAGTCTTAAATCGACATTTCAATTCCGATTCCCTCGGTTCTCTTTCGCGCTGCCGGTGATTGTGGCCGCAGTGATTCTTAGTTTTTTTGTTGCGCCTCTGCTTCCGCCCGCGCCCGCGAATATCGCCAGTAATCCCGTTCGCCAGGCGCAATTAAATCAACTTCGTGAACTTAATCAGGAATTGCAGGCCAAAGAGGAAACCGATCCCGAATTGAAGGACGTTCTCAAACAGCTTCAAAAGATTCAGCGCCAATTCGAAAAAGGTGAAATCGCCGAGCGCGACGTCCTGCTGCAACTGGCGCGGCTCGACGAAAATCTCCGTCAAAAGGCGGCAGAATTAGGCACGGAAAATCTCGAAGCAGAAATGAACACCATCGTTCCGCATTTAATGAGCAGCGCCGCCACCGCCGAAATGGCTACTGCTCTGAAGGAGAAAAAAATGGATAAAGCCGCCGAGGAATTGAAAAAGCTTTCCGACAAAGTGGCGAAGAACGCGTTGTCCAAAGAGCAGAAACGCGAATTGCAAATGAGCATGGGCATGTGCGCGGCGAAGCTCGGCGGAAAACAGAACGGCTCATTCGGCTCCAATTTCGCGAGTGCGACTGAAGCGCTGGAAAAATCCGACAGCAAAGGTTTCGAGTCCGCCTGCAAATCCATGTGCGACAAACTGGGTTTGCTCAAGAAATGCCAGGGCATGAAAATGGCCTGCAACAAAATTGGCAATTGCAAGACATGCGTCGGCCAATGCAATTCGCAGGAACTTGGTTTCAAAGTGGGCATGAAACAACAGAGCAAGGGCAAAGGCGGATTGAAGGCAGGCACGGGGGCATCGGGCGATCCATTCGGCGAAGCGAATCGTCTGGCGGAAGGCTATCGCAAGGCGATGAAGATTTCCGGCGAAGCGGGCGCGGGGCCGGTGGAATCAGAAGTCGAAACCACGGAAGGCCAACTTTCGCAGAGCCAGATTGATTTGAAGGAAGTAGCCGCCAACTACGCGTCCATGGCGGAAGAGGCGATTGAGAAAGAGGACATCCCCTTGAGCCATCGCTATCATGTAAAGCGCTATTTCCAATCCATCCGTCCGCAGGAATAATTTTCGCAACCAATCTCCGTTTCAGGTTTTTACTTCACAAACTATGTCCACACCATCAACCGACTTCGCGCGTGACGCCGCGCAATTCGTCGAATCGTTTCAACGGGTTCATTGTGAAATTTCCAAAGTCATCGTCGGACATAACCGGCTAATTGAAGATGTGCTCACCAGTCTTTTCGCGGGCGGTCATGTTTTGCTCGAAGGCGTTCCCGGCATCGGCAAAACGATGCTGGTCAGCACGCTGGCAAAATCGGTGGATTGCGCGTTTTCGCGAATTCAATTCACGCCGGATTTAATGCCGTCGGACATCATCGGCACGCGCGTTGTCGCCGAAGATGACGCCGGTAAAAAACATTTTCTATTTCAGAAGGGACCCGTGTTCACGCAAGTATTGCTCGCCGACGAAATTAATCGCGCCACGCCGAAAACACAATCGGCCTTGCTGGAAGCGATGCAGGAAAAAACCGTCACCGTCGCGGGGCAACGGCATGTGCTGGAAGAGCCATTCTTCGTTCTCGCCACGCAAAATCCGCTGGAAATGGAAGGAACGTATCCATTGCCGGAAGCGCAGTTGGATCGATTTCTTTTCAAAGTCATTGTGACGTTCCCTCCACTGGCAGATTTGATCGAAGTTTCCCGTCGCACCACGCGCCGCGAAATTTCGCAGGCCAATGTTGTCCTGAAAAAAGAAGA
>JBDSLX010000380.1:0-9896 GCA_039916145.1 Verrucomicrobiota bacterium
TCCAGATGACTTACCCCTACCCCTAAAAAATGATTTTAAATTCTGGATTTTTCACTTTGCGATAGCTGGTTTGATTTTTTGATTTGCTTTCATAATTCAGCGCGTTAGAGTTTTTTTGGAATCAAGACAAAGTTAGATAACGCAAACTGCGTCACTATCCGCCAAGCGGATACACCTGTAACAAAAAGCGTTTTAAAAATTAACCGGCGACTCGTTCGCCGGTTTTTTTCTTTTTGAAACAGTTCGCAATTCCACAATGCGAGTTTTCGTCGGTGCATTTTGCTTTCACCTGCTCGGTACCTTTTATTTGGGTTCGTCAATACACACGCAGCCGCTCCCATAGAATTTTTGCCGAGGGCGAATGTTCCCATTGATTTCGGCTGCCATGACTTTTCCATAAAAACAGGTTGTTCTGGTGAGGTGCGGGACAGCCTACCGAAACAGACAGCTTCTACAAGAAACCTTTCTCCAATCGTAACCGCGCTGACTTTATCGTTTCTCCGTGCCGCAACTTTGAAAAAGCGCACGACACGTTTCATGCGCCTCTTGAAAGACCCAAACGGCGGTAGCGTCGGGCGTCTGGCTTAACTGGTTTACGGCGTTCGTTTCGGTTCTTTCGAGGCACAGCCTCGACGCTACAATTTGTTTGGCGCAAATCGCATCCTGTTCAAACGCGGGAATTGGGTTCGTATCCATTTTTACCCTTTTGGTTTGCAGTTGGAACGGATGCGAAAAGCCAATCTTCGAATTGGTCCGGGCATGGTCGGGATGACGCAACTCATTCGTGAGAAACGGGTTTCATAAATATGGTATGGCTGTTCCCGCCCTTTCATCCGGGCTGTTAGAGACTGTCTAAAGACCTTGTTTTCCTCCTCTCCCCATGAGGAACGAATGGGGAGAGGACCCAGGAGAGGGGGTTTTTAACGACCCTCCTCTCCCCGGCCCTCTCCTCCATCCGATGGAGGAGAGGGAGCAATTATTCCGACTCATGAAGTTTTTAGGCAGTCTCTTAGAGAATAAGTTGCCACCGAATTTCCCAGGGTTGCGCCGGAAAACCCCAGGGTTTTTCCGAAAAATCAAGGGGTTTTCCGAAAAAAGCCTATAGTAACCCTTCAAAACTATAGGGTTTTTTCGCAAAAGGGTGGGAATTTCTCAAAAAACCTTGGGGGTTTTCCGAAAAACCCTGAGGTTGTGTCACAGAAATCGCGATTTTATTGACATTATTTTCGCGGCGGAAGCTGGTATCGGTTCGTTCACTCGTTCGCTTCGTGCTTCCAACGCGACTCGGGTCAATTGTTCCGCACAAACATTTTCCCCGGCAACTGTCGGATGAGCCGTTTCATTTCCAATCCAAGCAACGCGACTGAAACTGTTGAACTGGGCAATCCACATTGGCGAATCACCTCGTCGGTGCTTGAAGGTTCCTTGCTCAACGCGTCGTAGATTTTCTGCTCGTTTTCCGAAAGCGAAATGCTCGGCAAAACTCCCGTCTCGCTCGCGCCCGCTGGACGATTGCTCGTCGGAAATAAATATTCGAACTCGCTCAAAATATCTTCCGCACCTTCGCAAAGCTTCGCGCCTTTCTTAATCAGCTCGTGACAACCTTTACTGCGCGGCGAATCAATTCTCCCCGGCACAGCGAAAACCTGACGCCCATATTCCACCGCCATATTTGCGGTGATCAACGCGCCACTCGTGAGATTTGCCTCCACCACAACCGTGCCCATCGTCATTCCCGCCACGATGCGATTGCGAATGGGAAAACTTTGTTTGTCCGCTTTGCGATTGAACGGGAACTGCGTGATGACCGCGCCATTTTCTGAAATGCGTTGGAACAATTCCGCATTCTCCGTGGGGAAAATAATATTGATGCCGGTTCCCATCACCGCGATGGTTCGCCCTTTTCCGCTTAACGCTCCTTGATGCACAGCGGTGTCGATGCCGCGCGCGCCACCACTCACGACCGTCACGCCGATGTAGGCGAGTTGATAGGCGAGCTTGCGCGCGACTTCCATTCCGTAATGCGTCGTCATGCGCGACCCAACCATCGCCACGGCGTTTTTATCTTTCACCGTCAATTCGCCTTTGACGTAAAGCACGACCGGCGGATCGTAAATTTGCTTGAGCAACTCGGGATAATTTTCATCGTCTTGCGTGAGAACGTGACAACCGTAATCCTGAATGCGTTTCAATTCGCCCGCGAGATCAACCGTTTTTTCCCAATTGGAAATGGATTCCGCAACTTCTTCGCCAATGCCGCGCACTTGCGAGAGCTGCGACCGGGACGCGCTGAGAATTTTCGGGGCTTCGCCAAAATGTTCGAGCAATTGCCGGACGCGAATCGGCCCAACGTGCTCAATCATGTTTAGCGCCACCAAAGCTTCGCGGGAATCCATGCCAGAGGAATAATTTTTTTCCAGCGTGGTCGCAAGCTTTAGCTGAAACGGCAACGCTTTTATGCATCCTGCAAAGCGACTTCCCTGTAAGCAAAACCAACTTTATCATATAAAAAAAGCCTTACTTGCCAGCAAATTGAGATTGATGAGATTTGGGGATTTATTGGAGAAACGAAAGAACGCTCGCAAGTCAGGCGCATACGGCGATGTTTGGACTTTCATCGCTTTGGATGCCGATACAAAATTGATTCCCTCTTTCATCGTTGGAAAACGCGACATGTATCACGCTCGATCATTCATGGAAGATTTGGCTGGCCGTCTTTCCCGTCGCGTCCAACTTTCCAGCCATGCGCTCCATGCTCATCCTGACGCGGTTGAGCGCGGTTTCGGGAGTGAAGTTGATTACGGTCAACTCGTAAAAACCCAGGGAGTCACGAACCTCAACAAAGACGCGGCGAGTAGGTATAGCCCCGCCGAAGTCGTCAAGACAGAACGCACAATTATTAACGGAATGCCGGACGTGAAACGGATTACAACACGCGCCCAGATCGGCGAACTCTGGCAACTCGACGCCTCACCGCACCGCTGGTTTCCCCATTCCAAAATTTCCTTCCCCATGCTCAATATGCTCGATGATTGCAGCCGCCTCTTCACCGGCTCCAAACTTTATGAGCGCGAACTTTTGCTCTCCTGTTTTGATTTCCTGCCCGCCGCTTTTTCTGGCCCACGGTTGTCCCCTGCAACTCTACGTCGATTACCACAGCCTTTTCTTCACGCACGATCCCGACGCGCTCACGCATTGGGCGCGGCTCATAAGTTCTCGACATTAGCCTGCGCTACGCCCCCACGCCGCAGGCCAAGGGCAAAGTCGAACGCGAACACCAATTCTGGCAAGGCCGTCTGCCGTCTTATTTCGCCAGCGAAAAAATCTCCGAACTGGCGAAGCCAACCGGCACATCGACGCGCTGCGTCACCATCGCAACGGCAAGGAAGTTCATCGCGAATTGCGTCAAACTCCGCAACGAGCTTGGAACAACGCCAAAAAAGAAAAACGTTCCGTTCTGCGTCCGGCGCCCCGCTGTCCCTGGTGACCTTATGTCTGGAGTGTGCGCACCCAAATCAAAGTCGGGCAGCGACGGCCGCGTCCCCATCGGGCAGCCAGCGTTTGCGCATCGAAAAATCGCCCGGAGACAAAGTCATCCTCTGCCAACTTCCCACCGGCCACCATTCCGTGCTGGCCCACGTCCCAGACCATAAACAAAAACCCGTCCTCCTCTTCAATAATCGCCCCAAATAATTTGTCCTGTTTTGAAAGCAACAAAAAATTCCTGTTTTGAAAACTCGCGACATCTCAGCGTATAATACTTGACAGCACTATTACAACTTGTCACGCTAAGTTACGCTCTAGTAGGGTAAATCTGTTCAGCATTCCAAAATTTACTAAAAAGGAATCAAATGCACCTAAAGACCAAACTCAAAAAAATTTCCCTATCGTTCATATGTGCATTTCTGTTTTGTTCGAACTTGCATGCTCTTGTTAACGGAAGTTTTGAAGCAGGGTTTTCTGGGTGGACGATAAATAATTCGGCGATCATCATAAGTCCATACGTTCCTGCCTCAGATGGTACAAATTGTGCCGAACTGGGAGCGAACAATTTGCCCGGGTCAGTTTTGTCCCAGACAATGCCCGTGACCAGCGGGTCAAGTTACGCTCTTTTCTTTGATATTCTGGCGTTAGGCAACCCTGGACGTACCGCCGTTATCCGCGTTGAACTTAATTCTTCACTGGGAACCATAGCCGCACAATCATTTACAAATGCGGCCCAGAACGCCGCTCCTTATATTTATCAAACAAAGTCCATACCTTTTACAATTCCATCGGGCGTTACGAACGTCACACTGCGATTCGTCGATCTATCTCCAGAGAATGGTGTTGCCGTTGATCCCATTATTGACAACGTCAGGATCAATTCTGGCGATCCATTAATAATTTTGCAACCGTTGAATCGCTCTGCCCTAGTTGGGGATTGTGTGAATTTTACAGTAAATGCGTTTGGGACCGGGAATTTGTTTTACCAATGGCGTTTGAATGGAACTAATATTTCGGGAGCCACCTCTTCCGCTTTATTTCTCACTAACGTGCAACCCAGCCAAGCGGGATTGTATTCCGTACGAGTCGTGGGAGGCTTGGGTACAAACACGAGTTCAAGTGCAACTTTAACCGTTTCTTCTATCCCCTTTCAGAATGGAGGCTTTGAATCCGGTCTCGCCGGATGGACTTTCAATAGCGGCGTCACCATCATTCCCGCTCCCCCAACGCCCGCTCTTAACGGAACTAATTCTGCCCAACTTGGAATCAACAATATTTCGGGTTCGATTTTGTCTCAGGTCTTCTCCGCCGTGGGTGGCTCCAACTACGTCATGTCTTTCGACATGGGTGCTTTGGGCGATGCCGGGCGTATCGGCATCGTTCGGGTCGAACTCACCTCGGAATCCGGACTTCTGGCTGCGCAGAACTTTACCAATAACGCAAACAACGTCCCGCCTTTGATTTATCAAACCAGGTCGGTTGCGTTTACTGCTCCCGTGACTTGCCCCAATGTGAAACTGGCCTTTATCGATCTATCACCATCCGGTGGCGTTGCCGTCGATCCTCTCCTTGATAACGTCAGGTTTTCGTCCACGGATCCTTATATTATCACGCAACCTTCCAACAAAACCGCCGCCATTGGAGATTGTATCACTTTTGTTGTAAACGCATCTGGAACTCAGCCGTTAAGCTACCAATGGAAATTCGGTGGCAATGATATCCCCGGAGCAACAAGTTCCATACTTAACCTGACGAATGTGCAAACGAATAATGCCGGAGTCTATTCGACGCGCGTAACCGGCCTGGGCGGTTTCATAAATTCCTCCAATGCAACATTAACCATTTCTTCTATCTCCTTTCAGAATGGAGGCTTTGAATCCGGTCTCGCCGGATGGACCTTCAATAGCGGCGTCGCCAACTTTCCCGCTCCTTCCAATCCCGCTCTTAACGGAACTAATTCTGCCCAACTGGGAATCAACAATATTTCAGGTTCGATTTTGTCTCAGGCCTTCCCCGCTATAGGTGGCTCAAGTTACGTCATGTCCTTCGACATGGGCGCTTTGGGCGATCCCGGGCGTATCGGCATCGTTCGGGTCGAACTCACCTCAGAATCCGGACTTCTGGCTGCTCAAAACTTTACCAATAACGCCGTCAACGTCCCTCCTATAATTTATCAAACCAGGTCGGTTGCGTTTACTGCTCCAGTGACTTGCCCCAATGTGAGACTGGCCTTTATCGATCTATCACCATCGGGTGGCGTTGCCGTCGATCCTCTCCTTGATAACGTCAGATTCGTCCGCCCAAACGTCGCCCCCATTGCATTTTCTCAGTCAGTCTCGGTTTATGAAGACAATGCATTATCTTTGGTATTGGTCGCTACGGACGTCGATGGAGATACATTGACTTACACGGTAACCTCTCCATCCCACGGAGTTTTGACCGGCACCGCACCCAATTTGACTTATACTCCAACTCCAAATTTTCATGGAACGGACTCTTTTATGTTCAAGGCTAACGACGGCCATATCGATTCGGCGTTGGCAACGGTTAGTATCACCGTTCTTTCTGTAAATGACGCTCCGGTGGCTGCTCCAAAAGCATCACCTGCATTTATGTTTTCCAGCAACGAAACCGCCACGGTTGTTATTGCGCCTTGTGATTCAAACGCGATAGTCGTTTTAGACGGCTCTTTTTCATACGACCTCGAAGGCGATCCCCTGAACTTTACATGGTTGGAAGGAACGAATTTGTTAGCAAGTGGTGCGATCGTTACCAACGAGTTTAACGTTGGAACTCACATGATCACTTTGGCCGTGAATGATGGTTTGGATACCGGATTCGGAAGTTTAGTTCTAGAAGTGATTACGCCCTCCCAAGCTGTCGCAGAATTGATTCTGGTGGTAAATGATTCCAATCTCAATCGAACCCAAAAACAGCTTCTCGTGGCAAACCTGAAAGGTGCGGTGGCCCTGTTTGCACGTTGCCACGTCGATCCAGCAATAAATCAATTAGAGGTCTTTCAAAACAAGGTTCAAGTTCAAATTGATCCGATCAATCCAATTCTCGCCCAGGAATTATTGCAAATTTCAAACGAAATTATTGAGGCAGCAAAATGAATTTCGCGTGGATACTAGTCGAAAGTAAAAGCTATTTAGACGGCCTTCTTAAAAAGTTCACAACTCTCCATCGGCTTATTTTTGGCGACGTTTTTTCTAAAACAATATTGCCCAACTGACACCAGCAGTTCTAAATGTGGTATTGGTATAGTTCTCGTGATGTTAGCGCAACATTTTCTTCTGGCAGTTCCCTCTATGACTTGAATCGGCTACCTCTGTAAATTCCATCTGAGAGAAACGTTGGTCGAAAATATGATTCGGCACTTCCATGCGTTCCAGCCTTGCCTAACGGCAGGACAATTCCTAGCCTAACAGGCTTATGAAAATCAGCGTTTTTGGACTTGGTTATGTCGGCGCAGTGACGGCAGGCTGCCTCACCCAGCAAGGACATTCGATTATCGGCGTTGATGTTTCTGAGCAAAAAGTTGAATCGCTAAATCGTGGTCAACCCCCGATCATCGAACCGAAACTGGAGGAACTTCTGCTCGGTGCCAAGCAACGCAACCTGTTGCGCGCAACCACGAACACCTCTGAAGCGGTGATGCAGACCGATGCCTCGCTGGTTTGCGTCGGAACTCCCTCAACCAATTCCGGCGCGCTTGATTTGCATTTTGTCCAGCAAGTCACAAAGCAAATCGCCGACATCATTTGTCAGCAGTCAAAAACGAATCATGTCCTGATTTTTCGCAGCACGATGTTGCCGGGCAGCACCCAGAAACTGGTGCAGGACTTTTGCGCTGACGCCATCCGGTTGCATGGATTGAAAATTTTCTATTATCCGGAATTTCTGCGCGAAGGCACCGCCGTGGACGATTTTCTTAATCCTTCACTTGCAGTGGTTGGCTCCCAAGACGGTTCGCGTCCACCCGAAGAATTCATGCAACAACTTTTTGGCGCGAACGCAGCGGTGGTGAATTGGAACACGGCTGAGATGGTGAAATACGCCTGCAACGCTTTTCACGCGGCCAAGATTACTTTTGCGAACGAGATCGGGCGGTTGGGCAAATTTTTGCAAATCGACGCCACCGCCGTGATGTCCCTGCTCTGCCAGGATAAAAAATTAAATTTGTCGCCCTATTATTTACGTCCCGGAAATCCGTTCGGCGGTTCGTGTTTGCCCAAGGATGTGCGGGCCATCAATCATTTGGGGCGTCATCACGGAATCTCTTTGCCGCTGTTGGAGAATCTCATCCCCAGTAACGAGCAGCATCTCCGCAACCTGCTCGGTTTGATTGAAAACTCTGGTCGGAAAGAAATCGTGATCCTCGGTTTGTCTTTCAAATCGGACACGGATGATTTGCGTGAAAGCGCGATGGTTGAAATTGCGCAAACTCTGCTGGGACGCGGTTTCCAAATTCGCATTTACGATCCGCAATTGAATCTTGCGCAACTCGTCGGCAGCAACAAACGGGTAATCGACACCAAAATGCCGCACCTTGCTTCCCTTCTGAAAGGCGATCTTGCGACGGCGTTGGGAACAAGTGGTCTGATCGTCGCCGCGCAACGTTGCGCGGATGTGAAGGAACTTTCCAAGTGCATTACATCGGAACATCACGTGATTGATGTGAACGGTTGGAATGAACTGCGAAGTTTGCCGTGCAGTTACGAAGGCTTCTGTTGGTAATTCGGCTCTGAGAATTATGGCGAAGGAACAGCGTTCGGACAAACCGCAGAATATTCGCAGCGAAAAAATCATCTCGCCCTGGGTCACGCTGGTGACGCGAACAGTCTCGACTCCGCATTCGCCGGTTCCACAGGATTTTCATTCGATCAAAGTCGCCGATTATGTCGCCATGCTCGCCGTAACGAACGACGGGCGCGTGCCGTTGGTGCGGCAATATCGTCCCGCCATGGATCGCTTTACACTCGAATTGCCGTCCGGTTTGCGCGACGCGCGCGAGGAGCCAATCAAAACGGCCGCGCGAGAATTGGAAGAGGAAACGGGATTTGTGGCGCATGAAAAAATTCATTCACTCGGTTGTCTCGCGCCCGACACTGGACGTCTGGAAAACAGGTTGTGGGCGTTCACAACTCAAGGCGTCACACGGGAAAATTGGACGCCGACGGAACCTGAAATGGAAGTAGTGCTGCTCACAAAAGCAGAGCTTCGCGAATCAATTCTGAAAGGCGAATTCGACCATGCCTTGCATGTGGCGGTGGTCGGGTTGGCGCTGGTGCATGGTCATTTTTCTTTTCAACCGTGAACAGAACCGACATTGTTTTTCGACTTTATGGATTTCGACATCGTCATCGTTGAAGGTCTCGGCCACGTCGGACTGCCCGCCGGATTGCTCTGGGCAGACGCTGGGCTGAATGTGGGTTCGTTGGATGACAACGAATCGCGACGAGCGATTGTGGCATCGGGACGAATGCCGTTCGTGGAGCGCGACGCCGAGCCGATGTTGAAACGAACGCTCGGCAAAACATTTCATCTGTTGAAAGATTGGAGCGATTTGGCTCGGGCAAAAGCGATTTTGGTTCCGGTCGGAACGCCCGTTGATGAACATGGCACACCGCAGCTTTCCGTTCTGACTCGTCTAGCCGAGCGCATGCTTCCACATTTGCGGGATGGCCAGCACATCATTTTACGCAGCACCGTTTATCCGGGTACAACGGAGCGGTTACGAGAATTTTTCATCGGAAAAGGGTTGAGAATCCATCTGGCCTTTTGTCCTGATCGAATCGTCGCCGGCGACACCCTCCGAGGCTTAAAAGAACATCCGCATATTATTTCCAGCTTCACTCCAGAGGGGCGGGCGTTCTGCACGAATCTCTTCAAGAAACTTGGACCTCTAATCGTTGAAACCGGGGTCGTGGAAGCTGAACTGGTGAAACTTTTCACCAGCAATTGGCGATATGTCTCATTCGCCGTCGCGAACCAGTTCTACATGATGAGCGAAACGTTTGGCGGAAACATTCGCGAAATTTATCGGGCAATGACCACGGATTATCCCGACGGCGCAGGGATTTCCAAACCTGGTTTTGCGGCGGGACCATCCTTGCTCAAGGACACAATGCAATTGAGCGCATTCCAACCGAACGATTTCAGCCTCGGCTACGCCGCGATGCAGATCAACGAAGGTCTTCCATCCTTTTGCGTGGAACAAATTCGCCAGAATCATCGGCTCAAAGGTATGAAAGTCGGATTGCTCGGCATGGCTTACAAACCCGGCGTGGATGATATTCGCGATTCACTCTCGTTCAAGTTACGCAAGCTGCTCGCTTTTCACGGTGCCGAAGTTCTTTGCACGGATGAATATGTTGTGTCCGATCAATTTTTGCCGCTCGAAACGG
>JBDSLX010000381.1:0-2774 GCA_039916145.1 Verrucomicrobiota bacterium
CGCGGCTCCCGTTGCGGACGGCCTCGGCGAGCAAATGTTGGATGCGCAATAGATTCAAACCCGATAGCCGGTTCGCCAAATCTTCACTCTGAAAATCGCTCCACTCCGCCAGCGGCTTGCCTTCCACAAGAGCTTTGATCGTGCTCGATTCCAGAAAGCGGACGCGATCTTCCGCGTCTGGCAATTCGATTTTGATTTGGGCAACGTGCGGATTTAGCAGCAAATCGGCGCTGAGTTTGGCGGCGGTTTCGGTCACGAGAAAAATTCCGACATCGAGTCGGCGCATTTCCGGGGACGCCGCCCACTTTAGCAATGTGACGAGCGCAGTCCGTTCGTCCTGGCTCGAGTAAGAATCGCCTTCGGGAATAATTTTTTCAGGAAAATCAATGATCAGCGAAATGCCTTCGCGCTTTTCATCTGCAATGCGGAGGAAAAACCGCCGGAGAAGCAGGGCAAGTTTTATGAAATCGCGCGGCGGCCCTTGTTGATGAAAACTGGTGCCCTCGACTTCGTCATAAACTTTCAGCCATGAAAAAAACCGTTTTTGCATGTCGGCTGAACCAAAGCTCAAGCCATCGCCGATGTCGTAAAAAAGTAAAAAGGAACGTTCAGGAAAAATGCGACGCGCTAAAAAAGTTTTCAGTGGAACGAACGCGTTTTCTGCTCCCTCCTGCACTGGAAAAATGTCGTAAATATTTCCATGCAAAATGAAGAGGGAATAGGTGCCACCATTCCAGCGACGGGCTAATTCGAGCGCCCAACCGCGCAGGGGCAATCGCGGCGAGAGTGTTCCGGCAACAGGCGGAGTGAATTCAGCCAAAGCTGGGGGAGCCGTTTGTTTCATAAGCGATTTTTCCCAGGCAAACGGACGCGCGCGCGCTCCGAAGTTTCGATGACCGGTGGAACCGTGGCTTCAAAACCGATGCGCGCTTCGGTGGCGGGCATATCTCCAACGACATCTTTAAATTCGTCCATTTCCGAAAGCCATTTGTTGGTTTGATCGAGATGCTCGACCGTCGCGTCAATTCGCGCCGTGAGCGTTTCCGCGTTTTTCGTGGCGATGGCGTCGGCGCGAATCAATTTAATTTGTTGATCGAGACGTTCCTGTTCAGAAACCACCAGCGCGAGATTTTCCTGCGCCTGTTCAATTCGTTGCAGACGCTTGCGCAAAACTTCCATGCGTTCCAGACGCGAACCCATAAAGCGTTGGCGTGTTTCAAAGGTTGGATTATTTTTGGCTTTGAGTTCATCGACTTCTTTGGCCAGGCGCGCGGCTTCGCTTTCCGCATCCTTGATCACGCGCGGCAAATCCTCCTGGCGTTCAGTTTCCAAAAAGCGATCCAAAGATTCTTCGATGGTCAACAGGCGGAGAAAAGTCCACATCAGTTCGTCGAGCTTTCGCAAACGCGGATCGATTCCGGAATCGGACGAGAGCGGATTTTCTGCGCTGGCCGATTCAATGTTGCGGCAAACTTCGGCGAGAGCAGCGTAACGTTCGCGGCGTGGCGGTGAAAGTGACTGAAGCAGCGTGTCACGCTTTTGCACGAACTGAGTCACTTGCGCCAACGATGCCAACTGTTTTGCATCCTGATTTTTTCGGTCGAACCAGCGGCGAAAAAAAGTGGCGTCCGGAAAATAAATCCAACCCAGCGAATAAAGGGTCGCGCCGGCAATTAATCCGAGTGGACTCGCGCTCAAAAACCCGAGGCCGAGCGTGCAAATTCCCAGCCACGCGTGTTGCGGGCTTTTGAAAAATTCGCCGCGATAATTTATCGGTTGTTCGTCCATCTAAAAATTTCCTCGGGCGGAGCATGCCGGTCTGTGACGCAAGACTTAGCCCGAAATCCGAAATCCGAAAGAAGTCCGAAATCCGATCGCCGAAAGCGAAGGTTCGGTATGCAGACCGACAGATATTTCGCCCTTCGGACATCGGGCTTCGGATTTCTTTCTGATTTCTGATTTCTGATTTCGGGTTTAGCAAACATCTATTTAGTCAGCGCGCCGCTGGCGATCGCGTCTTCTTTGAGCCGACGGAGCAATTCTTGCGCAGTGTCGGTAAACCATGATTTGCGGCGCAATGTCTCCGGCGGTTCATCCGGGCGCGGCAACGATAAAATTTCCACCAGCCGTCCTGGTGACGCTGCCATTCGAAAAACGCGGTCGCCCAAATAAATTGCTTCTTCGACCGAGTGCGTCACGAAAAAAACTGTGCCCTGTTGTTCCTTCCAAAGCTCGACCAAAAGTTCCTGCATGCGCAGGCGAATCTTGGGATCAAGCGCTCCGAACGGTTCGTCCATCAACAAAAACTTTGGTTTAAGAATCAACGTTGCGGCGATGGCGACCCGTTGCTGCATCCCGCCGGAAAGTTCCGCTGGAAATTTATTTTCCGAACCTTCCAACCCGACTTTTTTCACCCATTCACACGCTTGTGCGCGCCGCTCAGGTCGCGAGACACCGCGCAGTTTCAGACCGAACGCGATGTTGTCCACAACTCGCAAATGCGGCAGCAGCGAATATTTTTGGTCAACCAATCCGCGTTGTGCGTCGGGGCCAACAATGGGCTTTCCGAAGATCAACGCTTCGCCGCTCGTCGGCGGAAAGTGTGGTGTCAAACCGGCGATGGTCCGAAGCACGGTTGATTTTCCACAACCCGATGGTCCGACGATAGAAATCATTTCGCCTTGGCCGGGCAAATCATGCACCACGAATGAAACGTCCTTGATCGCCACCGCCGCGGTCGGGCCGCTGCCAAATATTTTTGTGACATTCCGAAA
>JBDSLX010000382.1:0-2927 GCA_039916145.1 Verrucomicrobiota bacterium
CCCGCTGGCAGTCCCCCTGTAAGTTGAGGCCAGCACACAGTCCCAATCTGCCAGCGAGACGCTGGCAGCACGCAGCACGCGCAAAATCCAAGAATAACTTTCCAATAATCTCAATCGTGCTTAAGTATTCTCCATGCCAGAGCCAAGCGGAGAAAGGATTTACAAAGGGATTCCCGTCTCGGCTGGCGTTTGTCGTGGAAAAATTCTAGTCCTCGGCAAAACCGAACTTTCCATCCCGCACCACGAATTGTCCGAGAAAGAACTTCCCGCGCAGGTCAAACGGCTTGAGCAAGCCATCATGGAGACGCGCAAGCAACTCCTCGAAGTCCAACGCAAGGTCAGCGAAGGTTTGGGCGCGGAGGACGCCAGTATTTTCGACGCGCATTTGCTCGTGCTCGAAGACCGCACGTTGCTCGACGAAGTCATTCGCCTGATTCACAAAGACCAGGTCAATGTTGAGTTCGCATTTCACAAAGTCGCCGAGCGTTACGCGAAAACTCTCAGCGCGATGGACGACGATTATCTCCGCGAACGCGCTGGCGACATGCGCGATGTCACGGAGCGAATTTTGAGTAATTTACTCGGGCGCAACCAGCCGATTGACCTGCAAAAACTCAAAGAGCCTTGCATCATCATCAGCCACGACCTCGCTCCTTCAACGACTGCTCTGTTCGATAAAAAATTGGTGCTCGGTTTCGCCACCGATGTCGGCAGCAAAACTTCCCACACCGCGATCATGGCGCGTTCGATGGAAATCCCCGCCGTGGTCGGATTGCAAAACGCGAGTGTAGAACTTGAAACCGGCGAATACGCTTTGCTCGACGGTTACAACGGCCAGATCATCGTCAACCCGACCGACCAAACGCTTTTTGAATACGGCCAACTCATCCGCAAACACGTCGATCTCCAGGAAAAATTACGGGACGTGCAGGGGCAACCGGCGATCACGCTCGATGGCACGCGCGTTGTCCTCTCCGCGAACATCGAGGGAGCCGAAGATGCGGACGCCGTCAAAGCATCCGGCGCGGAAGGAGTCGGATTGTTTCGCACGGAATATCTTTTCATCAATCGCGTCGAATTGCCGACTGAAGAAGAACAATACGCCGCGTATCGCGAAATTGCCGCCGCGCTGAACCCGCAACCCGTCATCATTCGTACGCTTGATCTTGGCGGAGATAAATTCCTTTCGCACCTGAAAGTTCCGCAGGAGATGAACCCATTTCTCGGCTGGCGCGCGATTCGTTTTTGTCTCGAAGAGAAAGAAATATTTTGCAACCAGCTTCGCGCCATTCTCCGCGCCAGCGTCCTTGGCAATGTCAAAATGATGTATCCGATGATTTCCTGTGTGAAGGAACTCGACGATACCAACGCGCTCGTCGAGAAATGCAAAGCGGAATTGCGCGCCGAAAAAATTCCCTTCAACAACCATTTGGAAATCGGGATGATGGTGGAAATTCCGTCCGCCGCGCTCGTGGCTAATTGCCTGGCCAAACGCGTAAAATTTTTCAGCATCGGCACCAACGACTTGATCCAATACACGCTGGCCGTGGATCGTTTGAACGAAAAAATCGCGCACCTTTACGAGCCGACCCATCCCGCGATTGTAAGGTTGATCAAAATGACCGTGGACGCCGCGCACAAAAATAAAATCCGCGTGGGCGTTTGCGGTGAGATGGCCGGGGACCCTGTGCTCGCGCCGCTGCTGCTCGGTCTGGGTGTGGATGAATTGAGCGCGACGCCTTCGACTATTCCCGCGCTGAAATTTTTAATTCGCCGTCTGAAAATGGAGGACGCAAAAAAACTTGCTGATTCCGCCTTGAATTGTGAGTCAGGTGGGGAAATTTTAGAACGCGCTCAAGCGTTGGCCAAGGACATCGCTCCGAGCTTGTTTGAAAAATAAATTTCAGAGGGGAAAACCACGAATGGACACGAAGGCACACGAATAGGCGAAAACAGGGAAGCCCTGATTTCGGATTTTCTTCGTTCGTGTTTATTCGTGTCCATTCGTGGTTAAAAAAATAAAAAATTATGAAAGTTCTGATTCTCGCCGCAGGATACGCCACTCGTCTTTATCCGCTCACCCAAAATCAACCCAAGCCGCTTTTGCCGGTCGCGGGTAAACCGATGATCGAATACGTGCTCGATAACATCGAGCCGATTGGGGACATCGACCGCGTCTATGTTGTGACCAATGCGAAGTTCGCCGGGCATTTCCAAAAGTGGGCGGATAATTATCGCGCGACGAAATCCAAACTCGATTTCACCATCGTCAACGACGGTTCGACCGACGACACGAACAAACTCGGCGCCATCGGCGATTTACATCTGGTTCTCACCAAAGAAAAAGTCGATGACGATTTGATTGTTGTGGCTGGAGATAATTTATTCAGCCAAAGCGTGGAAGCCTTCGGAAAATTTTGTCGCGAGAAAAATGCGCCCGTGCTGGCCGTCTATGATGTCGGCAGTTTGGAAGAGATCAAGAAATACAATTCCATCTCGATGGATGCCGAAGGACGCATCACGTTCTTCGAGGAAAAACCAAAAAATCCCACCAGCACTTTGACTGGAATCGCACTTTATTATTATCCGAAATCCACGCTGCCGCTGATCAAGCAATACATCGCGGAAGGAAATAATCCCGACCAACCGGGACGTCTCGTGCAATGGCTTTATCCGCGAGTTCCATTTTACACCTGGGTCGTTCCCGGCATTTGGTATGACATCGGTTCCAAAGAAACGTTGGAGGAAGCGAATAAAATTTTCGCGAGTGAAGCAGTTCTGGCTGACACTAAAAAATAGCGAAAACTTTCCGCATTGCGGCCAGTAATTTGAAGGCGTAGTTTTTCATCATGCCAATGACAGCAGACCAAATCATTCAGGCAGCCAGCCAATTGCCGCGTGAACAAATGGCCGAAGTGGTGGATCGC
>JBDSLX010000383.1:0-2051 GCA_039916145.1 Verrucomicrobiota bacterium
ATGCATTTGTCCAGCGGATAATCCGTCGCCGTCTGGTTCCAATCCACCAACACTTGCCGACGTTCCGCCTCGCTCCACAGATTCAGCCGCGAAATCTTTTGCTCAGGATTTTCCACGATCCCTTCCAGCAATCGTCCATACTGCCTCAGCATCCGCTCAATCGTTTCCCCCTCAAATAAATCCGTGTTGTATTCGAGAACGAGAGTCAGGCCTTCTGCATTTTCCCGAATGACAAAGGTCAAATCGAATTTCGCTGTCTTGGTTTCGACATCGAGAAATTTTGCTTCGAGTCCTAGAAGTTTCAAGTCGCTTTCAGACGAACTGTGCAACGCGAACATCACTTGGATAAACGAGAGATTTCCGGCGTCTCGGTGCGGCTGTAATTCCTCGATCAGTTTTTCGAAAGGTAATTCCTGGTGGGCGTAAGCGCCGAGCGTCACTTCACGAACACGCGCCAAAAGTTCGCGAAAAGTTATTTCGCCAGAAACATTTGTGCGCAGGACAAGGGTGTTGACAAAAAATCCAATCAAATTTTCCGTCTCGATTTTGTTCCGTCCTGAGATTGGCGAACCGATGGCGATTTGTTCCTGACTGGTGTAGCGATGAAGCAATGCTTTGAACGCCGCCAGTAAACTCATAAACAGGGTCACGCCTTCACGACGGCTCAAATCATTCAAGGACGTTAATATATTCCTGGGCAGGGCAAGCGAACGAATCACGCCGTTGTAAGTTTGAAGCGCAGGCCGCGGATGGTCGGTGGGCAATTCGAGTGGAGAAAAATTTTCGCCGAGTTGATTTTTCCAATAATCAATCTCTCGCTTTAAATTTTCACCCTGAAGACACTCGCGTTGCCAAAGGGCGTAATCGGCATATTGGATCGGCAATTCGGGCAACGAGCAGGATTTGCCGCCAACAAAATTTTGGTAGAGCGCGGTCAATTCCTGAAAGAGCACGCGCAAAGACCATTCGTCGGAAACGATGTGGTGCATGTTCAGGATCAAAATATGTTCCCGCGAATCAAGGCGGATCAAAGTGGCGCGTAACAAAAGATCGCTGGTTAAATCGAACGGCTTTTGACTTTCAGCCATAATTAACTTTTCCGTTTCATCTTCGCGCTGTTGGGGAGTGCGAGAGATCAAATCAAAAACGGAGATTTCAAGTTTTGCCTGGCTGCGGATGGTTTGAACTGGATTTCCTGCATCAGAAATGAAATTTGTGCGCAACGCTTCATGCCGTTCGATGATGACGTTCAAACTTTTTTCAAGCGCGGAAATATTAAGGTCGCCGCTCAGACGCAACGCAGTGGGGATGTTGTAAAGTGCGCTGTCCCGTTCCAATTGGCTGAAAAACCAGAGTCTTTGCTGCGCAAACGACAGCGGAATTAATTCCGCGCTGGATTGGTCCGGCTCATTGGGCGGCACGGCGATTTTCTTGCTCTTTTCGGTTTCAAAAACTGTCTGCATAGAGTTATCCACTGGTGCGAAGTAGATCATCCACGTGATCTTTTCCAAATTGATCGACCGACTTCAGAGGCGCGCCTTTCGTCCGGCGAGCGAGTTGCGGTTGAGGAATTGCTGTGTCGCGCGGAGCTTTACCGACCGCCACTGCAAGACTTGCTATTGTCGGAAACTCAAAAATTGTTCGTAACGAAAATTGGATTTGGAACTTCTCCGCGATGCGAGAAGCAACTCTGGTGGCGAGGAGCGAATGGCCGCCCAAGGCAAAGAAATTGTCACCGGTTCCAAATCGATTTTGTCCGAGGACTTCGTGCCAGATCTCGAAAAGTTTCTGCTCAGTTTCATTTTGCGGAGCGACAAGAGCTGCGGTTGACTCCACCACAGATTCTTCCGGCTCGGGCAGAGCGTGGCGGTCCACTTTGCCGTTGGCGTTGAGCGGGAATTGGTCGAGGGCAACAAAAGCCGAAGGCACCATGTGATCGGGCAGTTTTTGTTTGAGAAAAACCCGCAACTCTTCCGTCGTCGGCGCCGGGTTTTTCGCGGCGATAAAATATCCGACCAGCCGTTTGTCTCCCTTTTCTTCCCGCGCCAAAA
>JBDSLX010000384.1:0-3298 GCA_039916145.1 Verrucomicrobiota bacterium
CGTTCGACCATTGGCTCGCACCAGTCTCTTCGATTCTCACCGGCATTCTTGCACTTTGGCTCGCACTCGTTTCTTTCAAGAAAAAGAACAAACCACTTCATGAAAACATTCCTGCGATTCCTGCTTAGATTTTTCTTTCGCTTTCGCGCGTTCAACGAAGAAGCGTTGCGCGCGCCGGGACCGATGTTGCTCACACCCAATCACGTCTCGTGGTTTGATTGGTTGTTCCTCGCTGTTTGTCTCGATGACGATTGGCGTTTCGTCACGTCGAGCCACACGGCGCAGACCAGTTGGTTCCATCGAAAATTGATGACGGGTCGCCACGCGTTTCCGGTGGAAACCGATTCGCCTTACGCGGTCAAACGCATGGCGGAATATTTGCAGGGCGGCGGCAAACTCGTGCTTTTTCCAGAAGGACGTCTCTCGCAAACGGGCAGTTTAATGAAACTGTTCGATGGCACTGGTTTTCTCCTCTACAAAACGGGCGCAAAAGTTGTGACCTGCTATTTGCGCGACGCCTATCGCTTGCCGCTTTCGCCTCAGCCCGGTTGGAAAAAACTTTTTCCAAAAGTCTCGGCGCATTTCAGCGACGCGCTTGTTCCGCCCAAACCAGAAAATGTCAGCACGACGGTGGCGCGGCAAAAAGTGACGAACTGGCTGCGCGACAAATTGGTGGAGCAACAATTTTGGACAGAGATGAAATTCGGGCCAGAAAACGTGCTGGAGGCGGTTGTGGCAACAGCGCGGCTTCGGCCCAAGCACGTCGTGCTGGAAGATGTGACGCGGCAGAAACTGACTTACCGAAAACTGTTGGTGGGCGTGGATTTGTTCGCGCGAGAGTTTAAAAAAATTCTTGGCAGCGAAAATCGAATTGGCGTTTTGCTCCCGAACGTCAATGCGATGCCAGTGACATTGTTGAGTTTGTGGACGGCAGGAAAAGTTCCAGCGATTTTAAATTATTCCACCGGCCCGACGATCATGTTGAGTTGTGTGCAACTGGCTGGATTAAATCAAATCATCACGTCGCGAACTTTTGTCGAGAAAGCGAAGTTGAATCTCCAACCGCTGATGGATGCGGGAATTCAGTTCGTTTATCTGGAAGAAATTCGGGCAAAGATTTCTTCGGGGGCGAAATCCTCCGCGCTACTTCGGACCTTTTTACCGTTCGGATTGGGGAGCGCACGCGGCTCGCGTGCAAATTCGGGCGGCTCGCCCGAATTTCCTAAAACCCAATTGGATGAACGAAGTTTTCGGCGGGCCGCCGAAAACAGCTCGCCAGCGGCGTGCGCTCCCCAATCTGATTCCGACACCGCCGTGATTCTTTTCACCAGTGGTTCGGAAGGAGTTCCAAAAGGTGTTGAACTGACGCACCGGAATCTTCTCGCGAATCTTCGGCAAATGCTTGCCGTAACCGATCTCGTGGATGGCGACCGCTTTTTCAATGCGCTGCCGATTTTTCATAGTTTTGGTTTAACCGTTGGAACGCTGCTTCCGCTCGTGCGCGGGCTTTACGTTTTTATTTATCCTTCGCCGCTGCATTACCGCGTGGTGCCGACGGTTTTTTACGACCTGAATTGCACAGTGATGTTTGGCACGAATACGTTTCTCAACGGCTACGCGCGCAAAGCGCACGCTTACGATTTTCGTTCGCTGCGTTATCTATTTGCCGCTGCGGAAAAATTACAAGAGGCCACGGCGAACACCTGGGCGCGGCGTTTCGGCGTGCGTATTCTCGAAGGTTACGGCGCGACTGAATGCAGTCCGTGCGTCACGGTCAATACGTTGCTCACGCCGATGCACGGTTCGGCGGGGAGATTCGTGCCGGGGATGGAATATCGATTGGAAACGGTGGAGGGAGTTTCGGACGCGGAAGGGTTGAACGCGGAACGGGGAACGGTGGCGGAAAAGGAAAGTCAGAGCCTTGTCACCTCGGCTGCTACGATTTTAAAAGGGCGACTTTTTGTGCGCGGGCCAAATGTGATGCGCGGGTATTTGAATCGCGATGCGAACGAAAAATTCCAAGCGCTCGGAGGTTGGTATGACACGGGCGACATCGTGAGCGTTGATGAAAATGGTTTTGTGCAAATTCTCGGACGCCTGAAACGTTTCGCGAAAGTCAGCGGGGAAATGGTGAGCTTGACGGCGGTGGAAGACGCGTTGGCGGGAGCTTTTCCGCAATATGGTTTGCGCTGTCATGTCGCGGTTGTTTCGCAACCGGACGAAGATAAAGGCGAAAAATTAATCGCGGTGACGAACGAAACGAAATTGCAACTGGACGAGATTCGCGCCGCTGTGAAAGCGAAAGGGCTGACCAATCTTTGTGTGCCGCGCGAAATCAAAGTTGTGCGAGAAATTCCGAAACTTGGCACGGGCAAGATCAACCATCGCGAGTTGCAGAAATTAATTGGATGAACGCTCGACCTCACCCCGGCCCTCTCCTCCGAGGAGAGGGAGTATTATATTCCGCTTTCGTGAGAAAAGAGGCCACTGGTTTTATCGAGCGGCCTTTGAAATAAGTAACGGCTGAACAATGTTCCCTCCCCTGGGGAGAGGGTTAAGGTGAGGGAGGAATTCTTGCGATGACTGAACAACTTCAAATCAGAATCCAAAACGGTGACGGGCCAACGCTGATTTATTTGCCGGGGACGCATGGCGATTGGACTTTGAACACCGGATTCCGCCGCGAGATCAAGGGACGCGCGCGTCTGGTGGAATTTACTTTTCCGAGAACCTTGGAATGGTCGCTCGCGGATCACGCCAACGTCATTGAGCAAAAGTTATTGGAGAACAAAATTGAGCGCGGGTGGATTTTGGCGGAATCGTTTGCTTCACAAGTCGCGTGGGCATGGATTGCGGAAAACTCAAAGGATTTTCACATCGAGGGAATTATTTTGGCGGGCGGATTTGTGCGGCATCCGGTAATTCCAGCCGTGCATTTCGCAAAATTTCTGGCGCGCCACATTCCGCTTTCCGTTTTGAAGATTATTTTGTGGTTTTACACGATTTACGCACGGACGCGCGAAGGCGATTCCCCGGAAGTTCGCGCGGCGTTACGAGAATTTGTTGCACGCCGCACCAAAGAAGATTTGCTGGCGGCCGCGCATCGGCTCGAATTGATTGTTCGAAACGACCCGCGCTCCATCGCACGCACCACGACTATTCCCATTTTTTATCTCACCGGTTTGATTGATCCAATCGTGTCGTGGCCGTTGGTGCAGCCGTGGCTTAAGGAAAATTGCCCCGGCTATCACGATTGGAAAATTATTTTCACATCCGACCATCACGTTTTAGGCG
Source organism: Verrucomicrobiota bacterium (assembly GCA_039916145.1). Lineage (GTDB taxonomy): Bacteria > Verrucomicrobiota > Verrucomicrobiia > Limisphaerales > CANJXF01 > CANJXF01. Next base: position 3,295 of record JBDSLX010000384.1, read on the forward strand.
CGGC